>CAMBHC010000282.1 GCA_945866285.1 Candidatus Sulfopaludibacter sp. SbA3
GCATCGCGGCGAGGTGGTCATCAACGATTACGGCTCCGACTGGTTCATGGTTGCGCCGAACCTTGATGTGACCGTCGCCAAGGTCGGCAACTACCGCGGCACCATGAAGTTCAACGGCGGCACCATCACGATTCAAAAGTACGTGCCGATGACGGCCGACTTGAACGCGGCGTTCGATCTGGTCGACGGCAAGATCGTCTTCAATCGCATCGACCTCATTACCGATGGCGCCGTCTCGCAGCTGACCGGGGTGATCGATCCGGCGGCCTGGCCGGAGCAGCTGTACCAGGTCAAGTCGCGGATGCAGTTGTCGAAGATGCGCGAGATCTTCTTCGCCCGTGACCAGTTCACCTTGTCGGGTGAGGGCATGTTCGCGGGCACCTTCCACATGTTCCAGGGTGGCCGCGAGCTGAAGGGCGACTTCTCGGGCGTGGAAGCCGGCGTCAACGACTTCCGCTTTCCGAATCTCGCCGGCTCGGTCGTCTGGGTGCGCGAGAAGATGGAAGTGACGCATGCCACCGCGGACTTCTACGGGGGCACGACCGCGTTCCGCTACCTGATGGCGCCACTGGGCAATCCCATCACGCCGGCGCGCGCCACGTTCGACGCCAAGTACACCGGCGTCGATCTCTCGGCGCTCTCGGACTTTTTCCAGATGCGCGGCCTGCGCGTGGCGGGACGCGCGACGGGCCACAACGAGATGGCGTGGACGCTCGGGAAGTTCGCCGATCGCAGCGGCACCGGCGAAGTGACCTTTGCCGCCCCCGCGGGCGCGTCATTGCAGGGACCACAACTGCCGGCCGGGGCCGCGGCCGATGCGCGCGACCGCTACACCATCCCGGGGCCGTTCAGTAACCACACGCCCCTGGCGCCGATGCCGGTGGCGGGCCACCTGACCTACGCCTTCGATCCGGAGGCGATTCGCTTCGAGCCGAGCCAGGTGTTCACCGCAGATACGTTCGTGGCGTTTGAGGGGGCGACTGCCTACGGCGAGCGCTCGAAGATGCCGTTTCGCGTGACCACCCGGAACTGGCAGGAGAGCGACCGCATGCTGGCCGGGATCATGACGGCGTTTGGCGCCAACACCAGGGCGATCCCGGTGGATGGCGTTGGTCGCTTCGAAGGTGTGTTGCTGGGCGCGTTCAATCGGCCGCGCATCGAAGGCCACCTGGTGGGCGCCGAGATGCGCGCGTGGGATGTGAACTGGGGCGACGTCGACGGCGACTTCGTCGTCGAGAACTCGTACGCCAACGTCAGCCGCGCCGTGGTCCGCTCGGGCCTGTCGCGCATCGACGTGGCCGGCCAGTTCGCGCTCGGCTATCCGCGTGCCGATGGCGGCGAGGAGATTGACGCGCGCATTCGCGTCACCGAACGTGACCTCCGCGACTTCCGCGAGGCGTTCGATCTGCAGGACTACGAGGTGGACGGCAGCCTGTCAGGCGACGTCCACCTGTACGGCCGCTACGAGGGGCCGCAGGGCTTCGGCGGCATGACGATTGCTCGCGGCATTGCCTATGACGAGCCGTTCGCCGTGGCGGAGACCGCGCTGCGGTTCGAGGGTGCCGGTGTCCGGCTCGACGCGTTGGAGATGTCGAAGGGCGGTGGCCAGATTACCGGCGCCGCGTATGTGGGCTGGAACGGCACCTATTCGTTCAACGCCGATGGCCGCAATATCGCGGTCGAAACCCTGGCCCTCACCACCTATCCCGGCTACCCGACCTTCTTCGGGTCGCTGGATTTCAGTGCGAGCGGCACCGGCACCTTCGAGGCGCCCCGCTACGACGTCCGCTTCAGCGCCAGCGACCTGTTCTTCGGCGACGAAGGCGTCGGTGAGATATCGGGCCGGCTGTCGATGCGCGGCCTGTTGATGACCTACGAGATGGAAGTCGCGTCGACGCGATTGGCGATGTCGGGCACCGGCCGCGTTGAGCTGAACGACGAGATGGACGCTGAGATGTCGTTCCGGATCAGCGACTCGTCGCTCGATCCCTTCATCCGCGCGTTCCAGCCGGCCTTCTCGCCGTTCACCTCGGCCATTGCCAGCGGCACCATCCGGGTGGTTGGCGAGCTCTACAATCCAGACGCCTTGCGTATTGACACCGCCGTCGAGTCGGTGGACTTGCGCTTGATCGATTACCGGCTGCACAACGCCGCGCCGATCCGCTTGAGCGTCGATGGGCAGTCCCTGCAAGTGGACGCGTTGCGGCTGGTTGGTGACGGCACCGAGCTGGACCTGTCCGGCAGTGTCGACCTGCGCGACCAGGCGCTGGCGCTGCAGGCGAATGGCGCCGCGAACCTCGCCGTGCTGCAGGGGTTTGTCGCCGATGTGCGCAGTTCAGGTCGCGCCGAGGTGACCGCCCGCATTGGCGGTACGGCGCGCGCGCCGGTGGTGGCGGGCAACGCCCTGTTGACCGACGGCCGCGTGCGCTACCTGGCGTTTCCGCATGCCGTGGAAGAGGTCAACGGCATCGTGACGTTCGATGCCAGCGGCGTCCGCCTCGATGGCTTGACCGCTCGTCTTGGTGGCGGGCCCATTCGATTTGGCGGCCACATTGGATTGGCCGCCTACCAGTTGAGCGAGTTCGACGTGACGGCCATCGGCCAGGACATGCGGTTGCGCTATCCCGAGGGGATGCGATCGGTCGTGGATGGCACGCTCGCGCTCCAGGGACCGGCGGCGTCGCCGGTCGTCACGGGAACCGTGACCGTGAAGAACGCCAGTTGGACGCGCGGCATCGATACCTCCGGCGGCCTGTTCAGTGGCTTGAGCGGCGACCCGGCGCTGCCCACGGTGCAGGGCCAGATGGCGCCGCCGTCGGCCCTGCGGTTCGACGTGCGGCTGATGGCGCCCGCGAGCCTGCATATCGACAACGACCAGGCCCGCGTGGTCGCGAGTGCTGACCTCACCTTGCGCGGCACGCTCGACCGGCCCCTGGTCTTCGGGACCGCCGAGATCGTGCGGGGCGAAGCCGAGTTTGAGGGCCGGCGCTATCTCGTGACCCGCGGCAGCCTGGACTTCGCCAATCCCGATCGCATCCAGCCGTTCTTCGACATCGAAGCCGAGACGCGAGTCCGCGTGCCGGGCCAGACCTACCGCATCACCATGCGCATGGCGGGCACCACCGATCGGCTGCAGCCGCAGTTCCAATCGGATCCGCCGTTGCAGACCATCGACATTCTGGCACTGCTGTTCAGCGATCAGGCGCCGAGCGGCGACATGGAGCTGGCGCGCCTGCAACGGCCGAACGAACAGGAACAGCGCCTCGTCGAGGCCCGCGCGACCCGCGCGCTGACCGGCGCCCTGTCGGCTGAAGTCGGACGCGTCGTCGAGCAAACGTTCGGCGTCGATACGTTCCAGATCACGCCGCTCCTGAACGATCCCTACCAGCAGTCGGCGCGCGTCAACCTCAACCCCACGGCGCGGGTCACCATCGGCAAGCGCATCTCGAGCCGGGTCTTCCTGACCTACGCGCGCAGCCTGTCGTCGGCTGAATACGACCAGATCATCCTGCTCGAGTTCGATGAGAGCGACAGCCTGTCGTGGGTGCTGTCGCAGAACGAGGATCGGACCTACGCGTTGGAAGTCCGCAAGAGGCACTCCTTCTGATGCGGGTGCCACTGTGGCGACCGCCTTTGAGCGGATTGCTGCGCCTGGCGGTCGGGCTGGCGGTGGTCGGCCTGACGGCTGGTGTCGCGGCAGCCCAGGAGTACCTGGGGCGTACCATAACCGACGTGCAGGTCGAGGTCGCGGGCGTGCCGCTGGCCGATCCCGCGGTTGTCGAGCTCGTGGAGACCCGCATTGGTGAACCGCTCACCGTGATTCACGTTCGATCGACTATCGACCACCTGGTCGGACTGGGCCGATTTGAGGACGTCCGGGTGTTTGCCGCTCCGTCTGAGCAAGGCGTGGTCGTGCGCTGGCGATTGACGCCAGTGCGCCGTCTCAGCGCGATGGTTCTCGACGGTGAGGCGCAAGTGCCGGAGTCATCCATCCGCGCCGAGATCATCGATCGGTTCGGCGCCGCCCCGTCGGCAGCCCGCGTGCCCGACATGGTCGCCGCCCTCGAGGCGTTCTACGCCGACCGTGGGTTTCGACAAGCCGCGATTGTGCCCAGGCTCGAAGAGCGGGAGTCACGGCCCGAACGAGTGACGCTGGTGCTCGAGCTGAAGCCCGGCACGCGAGCGGCGATCACGGACGTGACCGTGACCACCACCTCGCGCGAACCTGAGTCCGAGGTCGTGCGGCGGTTGGAGCTGCAAGTCGGCCGGGCCTTCGATCGCCATGCCCTCGAGGCCCGGATTGCCGACTACGAGGAGAACATGCGCGGCCGCGGCTTTTACGAAGCCCGGGTGCGCCAGTC
>CAMBHC010000283.1 GCA_945866285.1 Candidatus Sulfopaludibacter sp. SbA3
TGGCCGTCATTGGGAACCTCGCCCTGGGAAGTCAGGGCCAGAATACGCCCTAGTTGATCGAAACTCAAACGGGCGATTCTTGAGAGCCGTGATTGTGCTGGTTCAGCAGTCTAACGTACTGCGCCTGAGCTGCGGCGGCAACAAGCCGCGACAACTGCCCGAATGCTAAACGCCGCCAGCTCCAGGCGCATGTTAGCCAGGCCCTACGCGATCGCGCCAGTATCCGGGACGGCGATGGCCGTGAGCGACTGCGACGATCAAGATGCGCGTGCGCTCCACACGGTAGACCACACCAAAGGGATATCGCCGCAACAAGTACCGGCGCGTTCCGTGGTCGTACGGGGGCCACGCATGGGGCAACATGTGGATGGCCGACTCCGCCTCGGCGAGTTCAGCCTCGAAGCCCGCCGCCGCCGTGGCGCTGCGAGTGGCATACCACTCAGCTGCTGTTGCGGCTTCGACTACGGCCTCTTCGAGATACTCAAGGTCGAGGGACACGCTGGGTTGCCGCGTGAATGCGCCGACGGGCTTCCGACCACGGCACGGTAGTCGCCGCGCCGGCGTCGACACGATCGAGCCGTGCCCGAATCTCTGCAGACCACGCAGCTTCGGCCTCGGCGTCCACCTCGTGCTCGAGGCTCTGAATCAATTCGCCGGCGAGCGCCGCGCGCTCTTCGTCCGAAAGTTGGAGTGCCTCAGCAAGAAGTTGCCTCGAATCCATAGGCGAAGATTAGCACTTCCCCCAAACTTGGCAAGTGGATCTGGCTAACGTGCCAAATGAGCCGCGCGCCGCGGCGACATGATCGCACAGACCATACGGCGCGTCGGCTCCATTTGGATGTTGGGCCGTCGGTACTACTTAATCAGTGTCTCGAAACTGCTGCGCATCTTGATGCCCCAACGGCCCTCTTCCTTGGTCACGATGTAGAGAGATTCGAATCGGCCAAGAGCTGAGCCGTCCTTTCGGTAACGCGTGACCTCTGTGTCGACGTGAACCTTCGAGTCGGACATATGGATGATCCGTCGGCGCGTCCAGGCGGTATGGTCCCAGCCCGTCCCCCGCAATGTCCGGTAAGTGTTGTTCATCCACGACTCGGTAGCCGCGCCTGGC
This sequence comes from Candidatus Sulfopaludibacter sp. SbA3, assembly GCA_945866285.1. Taxonomy (GTDB): domain Bacteria; phylum Acidobacteriota; class Vicinamibacteria; order Vicinamibacterales; family UBA2999; genus 12-FULL-67-14b. The sequence continues at coordinate 1,112 of CAMBHC010000283.1, forward strand.
GCGTCGTAGACGGCCATCTGGCCGCTGGCCAGTCGGTAGTGCGGAAAGTGGTACGTCCGCTCCTCGGCTTTAGCGTCCTGATGGTTGAATGCGTCGAAGAACGCGTCCAGCACCGCCATGACCTCGCGCTCGACCTGCGGTCGGTCGGCCTGAGTAGTCTGCGCGGAGGCTGGTACGGCCAGCAGAAGAATAGCGAGTATCAGCTTCATTGGTTCCGTGTGCCCTTTCGGCGTTCGCGCAGTCCCGGGCGCGTTCGAATTGCCTCTTCGAATTGATTGTCGGCCCAACGTCATGCATCACCAGCGGCGCTTCGCGATCTACCAGCGCCGTCTGGTGCATGCGATGTTAGGCCGTCGCGCCCGAACAACCGCATCGATCGATTCCGCAACGCGGATTCGGCTGTTCCATTCTGGCTAATCGGTTGAATGCTTGCGGATGAACTCCAGGACCGAACGGTTGAAGACATCCGGCTGTTCCCAATACGCCGAGTGCCCCGCCCCCGGAACGATCACTAACGCAGAATCCTTGATCCTTGCCGTGAACAAGCGCAGCACTGGGGGCGGCGAGTACAAGTCGGCGTCACCAGTGAGGAACAGAGTCGGAACGCGGATCGTCTCCAAGGCGGAGTACGTGGCGCGATTCTTCATCATCTGTGGCGTCAGCGCTTGTCCGTCCGGCCGGCTCAGATCCTCCAACTCGTTCCAGCGGCGCGTACCCTCGGGATCTGCCGCCCGGTATGCCGGACCCAACTCCAGGAAGTCGTGGGGCAGCGTATCGAATTGCGGAGGGAGAAGTCTTCGCACCAGCGCCAGGTACTCTTCGTCCTGCAAGCCGCCCGTGCTATTGGCGATGACCAGGCTTCGGAGTCGCTGCTGAAACGACAAGGCATAATCGATAGAGACCCATCCGCCGGAGGCTGTTCCCACGAGGTGGAAGCGATCGACGCCCAAGTAATCCATCAGCCCCTGAAGGTCGTCTGCATCTGTCCCAGGCCTCACAGTTCCGGGAGTGGTTCCGGAGCGACCCCAACCGCGCCGGTCATACGCGATGAAGCGATAGCCTGCCGCTGTGACCGCGGGAGCTTGGTACTCCCAGTTCCGGCTGCTGCCGCTACCGGCATGTAGAAAGACCACAGGGACTCCGCTTCCACCGGTGTCTCTGTACCAGATGCGCGCCGCAGGAAGTTCTGCGTAGCCCTCACGCGCCGCAGCACCCTTCGCGGCCTGGGCGGAGATTGGAGTTGATGTCCCTGATGCAATACAAGCGGCTAGACCTAGCCCCGCAAGGATGCTGCAACGCTTCATGCGACTCCCGGTACGTTCCAACGATCTCATCTTTTGTGCGCCCCTCGAATTGTCGGCCTAGCGCCATCCGCGTGAGGCGCGGCGGCCAATGGCGCGCATTGTGCCACAGAACTTCGACGCCGTCGGCTCCACGCGGTGGTTAGGCTGCGAGTTGATTCCGGCGGCCGTCACATGTCATATTGGACATACTCGCTATGGCAGCGAAGTCGAACAAGCCGCTGGTGTGGCTGAAGGGCGAGGTCAAGACCCCGCCGTTCGGTGAGAAGGCCCGCATCGAGGCCGGTTTTCTGTTGAGGCGACTGCAGCAAGGGGACACGCTGAGTCTGCCCCAGTCCAGGCCGATGCCGGTCATTGGGACCCGGTGCCACGAGCTGCGGATCACTGACCGCGCTCAGACGTGGCGAATCATGCACCACGTGGCATCCGATGCGGTGGTGATTCTCGACGTGTTCGCCAAGAAGACCGAAGCCATACCCACTGGCGTACTCGATACGTGCCGAAAGCGACTGGCGGACTATCTGAAAGTAGCGAGCGCGAAGGAGAAACGATGAAGAGCGACAAGAAGGCGCGCCTGGAACGGGCGGGATGGGTCGTTGGAGACGCGGCCCAGTTCCTGACACTCAGCGCGCAGGAACAACGATTTGTCGAGCTGAAGCTCGCGCTCGCCACCGGTGTACGCCAACTGCGAGAGCGCAGGGGACTCACCCAGGCGGCGCTCGCCAAGCGACTGGGGTCCAGTCAGTCGCGCGTGGCCAAGATGGAGGCCGCCGATACATCGGTGAGTCTCGATCTGATGATGCGGTCGCTATTGAGCATAGGAGCCACGGCTGGCGAGATCGCAAGACTAATCAAGAAGACCGAGGCAGCCTAACGGCTACGAATGAGCCGCGCGCGAACAGGCGCCAACGCGCGTCGGCTCCATTCGTGGTTAGCCTGCGTCATTCAGAGATCCCGCCCCTGTTCGCGTTGCCATGTTGAAAAGTCGCGTGCTCCGTGAAGAAATGCCCGGATTACGACGCGGTCCTCTCGAACTCTGTAAAGCAGTCGGTATTCGTAGACGAACAACTCCCGAAGCGCCGACTCGCCAATTTCTGGTACGACGCGACCACGTTCCGCGAGGGTCGACAAACTGCCCGCGACTTCGATCGCGCGCGTCATTACTCGAATCGCACCGTCGAGGGAATTTTCAGCAATGCCGCTCAGCACCTCGTCGAGAGCGGCCTGGGCCGACTCGCCCCAAACTACCCGGCGCGTCCTAGCAGCCACTTGCGCCGAAGCTCCGTTGCCACCTGTTCATGTGGAATCACGCGACCCGCGTGCTCGTCAGCCTCGCCCTGCGCCACGGCCTGGACGACGTACAAGTGGTACTGCACCTCATCGAGGCTGCAATCGTCCGGTAGGCGATCGAGAAGCGCACGCACCGTGTCTTTGGCCGTCATTGGGAACCTCGCCCTGGGAAGTCAGGGCCAGAATACGCCCTAGTTGATCGAAACTCAAACGGGCGATTCTTGAGAGCCGTGATTGTGCTGGTTCAGCAGGCTAACTGTATCTAGGCTGCAAGTTCGTCAGCCTAACCCGATCGCGTCCATGGCAGCCGTGTCACCAGCCGAAGTACGAAGTGCTGGTTCCCACCGGCAGAGTCCAGCGCGATATCGAATCGTGCGGATGATAACACCCACTCGCCTGCCGACTCGCGCGACGGCGGCTCGCCGTCCGCTGGGCTTGTCCGCCGAAGCCTTGGCCGAGGTGAGCGCACGGCGTGAGTCGGGGAGGCACGGCGCCCGCGCGGTGCGGTGTGTTCCGGCGTGAGCGTTCGACTGAGCCGACGCATGTCACCTACCGACAAATCGACCGGAGGCTACGCAGGCGTCTGCTTCGCACTAAATGCTTCGCCCTGCGCTTAATGCGCCGAGGGAGATTTGACCGGCGAGGG
>CAMBHC010000284.1 GCA_945866285.1 Candidatus Sulfopaludibacter sp. SbA3
CCCGCAACGAGGTGCAGGCCTATCGGCGCACCGTCGGGTTCGTGTTCCAGGACTTCAAGCTGATCCCGACCAAGAGTGTGTTCGAGAATGTGTCGTTCGCGCTGCGCGTGCTTGGCATGCCGGTCGAGCAACAACGGCGCCGCACCTACCAGGTGCTGAAGTGGGTGGGCCTGCAACATCGCTTGAACGCGCTGCCCGAGGAGCTGTCTGGTGGAGAACAGCAGCGTGTGGCGATTGCCCGCGCGCTGGTCAACGAGCCGCACCTCGTGCTCGCTGACGAGCCGACCGGTAACCTCGATCCGGATCTGTCGCTCGAAATCATGAACTTGTTCCGCGACATCAACGCCAGTGGCACCACCGTGGTGGTGGCGACGCACGATCGCGAACTGATCAAGTGGACCGGCCGCCGTGTCGTTCAGCTCGAGCACGGCAAGCTGGCCGGGCTGCCGGAGGCCGCCAGGTGAACGTGGTCGGCTACGCCTTCGAGGAAGCCTGGGCCAGCGTCCGGCGGGCAGGCCGATCGGCCGCGGTGTCGATCGGCACGATCGCGATCGCTTTTCTCACGCTGGGCGGGTTCATGCTGGTGTCGGTGAACGTGCAGCGCGTGCTCGATCGCTGGCTCGAGTCCGCAGAAGTGTCGGTCTATCTCTACGACGACCTGTCCGACGAGTTGCGCTCGGAGCTTGCAACCTACGTCCGTCAGCAGCCGGCCGTGGCGGCCGTGGAATTCGTGTCCAAGCAGAAGGCGCTCGAACGGTTCCGTGCCGATTTCCCGGAGTTGCTCGATGTCACCAACGCGGTCGGGCAGAATCCCTTTCCGGCCGCCCTTGAGATTCGGCTGCGCTCCGATGCCACCGGCACGGCCGCCGTTGACGAACTGACGACGGGACTGGCTGGACGCGATGGTGTGGCGGATGTCCGCTACGACCGCCGCTGGCTCACACGCCTGGCCGGTATTGTGACGACCGCGCAAGTGGCGGCCGGGGTGGTGGCCGCCGTGTTGATGCTGGGCGCGGCGTTCACTGTGGCGGCGGTGGTGCGGCTGTCACTGCACGCACGACGCGAGGAGCTCGACATCATGCAGCTGGTGGGCGCGCCCTTCAGCTACATTCGTGGTCCATCCATTGTCGAGGGGTTGCTGCTGGGCGGCGCCGGGGCCGCGGTGGCGCTCGGGGGAATTGCCCTGTTATTCACCGGCATCTCGCGGTGGCTGGGGGCCGACCTGGCCGGCCTGATGGGGACCGGACAGGTTCACTTCCTGGGCCTGCGCGACGTGGCCATCATGTTGTTCGGTGGACTCGGTGTGGGGGCGGCGGCGGGGACCGTGGCATCCCGTTCCGCCAGATGAACGACCGGTCAAATTGAAACGGCACGTATCTAATTGTCGCCCCGTTGACACATCCGTCTGAACGCCCTACACTGAAATTCATCCAATATGCCGAGGGCGAGGTACCGAATCCCGCGCTTTCTGATGGATAGTGCCGTTCCGCCAAGTGTGACGGCGCTGTCCGAATTTTACCGCGAGGAATTCCTCAAGCATCATCGATGCTTACAGGAACAGCGCGAGTATTACAGCGCCCATGCGATCAACCGCGCCGAGGCCGCTCTCCTCAAGATCATTGCTGAAGTCGATCGGCTGTCTGAAGACGCCAACGCCGATCAAGTGGTGTCCGAGTTACTCCGCGAGTTCGATGTCGTGACCGGCCTGTCGGGCTGGTCCGATCCGTGTAAGGTCCACTGACACCTCCGCTCTCCACTCTCAAAGAACACCTGCTCACGATCGTCCGCGCCGGAGTGGACGCGGTCAGCGCCGCTCGTGTTGTCGAGCGGGCCCTGGCCGATCACACCCTCGCAGAGATCCTGACGACTCGGACGCTGCACGTGGTGGCCGTCGGCAAGGCGGCGGCGGCGATGGTGGCCGCGTTTCTGGCCGTTCCGGGTCTCACCGTGCGGCAAGCCGTGGCGATTGGGACCCACGCGGATCAGGCGCTTCCTGAGGGCGTGGAGTGGATCGAATCCAGCCATCCGTTTCCCGACGCCCGCAGCGAGGCGGCCGGACGAAAAGCCCTGGCGATTGCCGAGTCGGTCCATTCCGGCGAGGTCCTGCTCATCTTGTTGTCGGGTGGCGCATCGGCGTTAATGGCCTCACCCGTGGACGGCATCACGCTGGCCGACAAGGTGGCCACCACCCGGCTGATGATGAACGCGGGCGCCGACATCCACGCGCTGAACACGGTGCGTCGGCACCTGTCCAACGTCAAGGGCGGGCGGTTGGCTGCGGCCTGCGTCGGCACCACTATTACGCTCGCGTTGTCCGACGTGGTCGGCGATGACTTGAATGCCATCGGGTCGGGTCCTGGCGTCGCGGATAGCACCACGTGGGCAGATGCGGCTGCCGCCCTGGATCGCTTTGGCGGCGACGGGCACCTCGAGGCTGTGCGCACGGTCATTCGACGAGGCGGGGCGGGTGAGATCCCTGACACCCCCTCACCTGGACATGCCGCCCTGGCTCGCGCTACTGCGCGCGTGATCGGCGGCCGGCTTGATGCCATGGGTGGCGCGCAGGCGGCGGCCGAGGCGCTTGGCTATGCCGTTGTGATGATGAGGGAACCGGTCGTGGGCGAGGCGAAGGTGGCCGGTCCCGCGTGGCTCGAGCGAGCGCGGCAATTGTGCGCTGGCGTGGCCAAGCCGGTCTGTGTCATCTCGGGCGGAGAGACCACAGTCCGGGTTACCGGAGATGGACTCGGCGGGCGTAACCTTGAGTTTGTGCTGTCGATTGCTGAGTTGCTTGACCCTGGCGCCGTGGCCGGTGGCGGCGGCCCCGTCCTGGGGTTGCCTATGGCCGCCGCCAGCATCGGCACGGACGGCATCGACGGCTCGTCCGGTGTGGCCGGCGCGATGGTGGACTCGACCACGTTGTCGCGCGCGGCGGCGGCAGGACTGCAGCGGCCGGCAGACTACCTGGCCACCAATAATTCGTTGGCGTTCTTTACGCCGCTGGACGATGTGATCCGCCTCGGGCGCACCGAGACCAACGTCGGTGATCTGCAAGCCATAGTGATTCCATGAACCGTGACGACCTGCTCCGTCGCATGCGCGCCAAGGTGCCGCACCCGGCCACTGCGCGCGAGTTGTACAGCGTGCTTGGCATCAGCCGCGAAGAGCGCGTGCCATTCAAGCGGCTGCTGCGCCACCTGGTCAACGATGGCGACCTGATCCTGGTCAAGAGCAAGCTCTACGGCCTGCCCGATCGCATGGACCTGGTGGTGGGGAAGCTGGATGGCCACTCGTCGGGCATTGGTTTCGTCACGCCCGAGCGTCCCGTCGAAGGGCTGACTCGCGACATTTTCGTGGCCGCGCACGACCTCCAGGAGGCCTTGCACGGCGATCGCGTCGTCGTGCGCATCGAGCGGCACCGCGAAGATGGCCGCGCCGAAGGCAAGATCGTCCAGGTGCTCGAGCGCGCGGCCAGCAGCATCGTCGGCCGCTTCGATGTCGACTCCACCGGCCTCACATTCGTGGTGCCCTTCGACAAGCGGCTCACCACCGAGGTGCAGATTCCTCGCGACGAGACGATGGGGGCCGCGGCGGGGCAGATGGTCACCGTCACGGTGACGCGCTGGCCGACGCCGACGCGCGGGCCGGCCGGCCGGATTACCGAGATCCTGGGCGACATCAATGACCCCGGCGTCGACACCGAGATCATCCTGCGCAAGCACGGCATTCCCGACGCGCACGGTGCTGACGCCGTGGCCGAGGCGACGCGGATTGGCGGCACCGTGCGCGAGAAGGACCTGGCGGGCCGCACCGACTTCCGCGACCGCACCGTGGTGACCATCGACGGCGAGACGGCGCGCGACTTCGACGATGCGATCTCGATTGAACGGCTGCCGAGCGGAAACTACTGGCTCGGCGTGCACATCGCCGACGTCTCGCACTACGTCCGCGACGGATCGGCGCTGGACGCCGAAGCCTTCGAGCGCAGCACGTCGGTGTACTTTCCGGAGCGCGCCATCCACATGTTCCCGTCGGAACTGTCGACCGGCCTCTGCAGCTTGAACCCGCACGTCGATCGCCTGGTGCAGTCGTGCCTGATGGAGGTGACGGCCAAGGGCGACGTGGTGCGTCATGAAATGCACGACGGCATTATTCGTAGCGATGCGCGCATGACGTACACCTCGGTCAACGCCATCCTCACGGACCGTGACCCCGAGACCATCGCGAAGTATCAGCCGATGGTGCCGATGTTCGAGCTCATGCGCGAGCTCTTCGAGATCCTCAACGGGCGACGTCACCGGCGCGGGTCAGTGGACTTCGACTTGCCCGAAGCGCA
>CAMBHC010000285.1 GCA_945866285.1 Candidatus Sulfopaludibacter sp. SbA3
GTCAATCGCTCTACTTGCCTCAACGTTCTCCGCTTTCAAGTGGGGCTTTTCTCTACTGGTCTATGGAGTGATTGTGGTTGGGATTGTCATGCGGATAGCAGGGGCACTGAAGCGGCGAAGCCATTGCTAGAAACGAGTTGGCCCAGAGCAGCGGCCATTAACCCCGGCGTTACTCCTAGGCCGTGAGTCGGTACGCGACCCCTATCGGAAGATGTCCACGAGGTCGGATCAAGCACACACCGGTGACAACGCGCATGCGTCGACGGCGCGCAGTGCGCCCTCGAGATAGCCGCCCTCCTCAACCGCACATTCACTGCCGACGAAATGAAGATTGAGGCGTTGCAGTTCAGGCAGCCATGGCGATAGATCGAGGGCCGGATGCTGCGGTGACTGCGTGAGGTCCTGAGCGCTGGCCGTCCATTTGTCCTGCGCCCAGTCTTTCAGATAGGTCGCGACAGGACGCTGCGCGTCGACGCCAAATACTGCCGTCAGTTGAGCGATGCAAGCCCGCTTCATCGCATCCGCGCTGTGCCCGCTGCGCACGTGTGCCTCCACGCCGATGAAGCCGAACAATGCAAAGCCGGACTCGTGTGATGCCGATGCATCGTGGATCTCCACCATCGGCCCGACGCGGCTGTGAGCCTGTCCGGACAGACCGGCATGACGCCAGAACGGCGCCTCGTAGACGGCGACAAACTTCGCCTGCGCCGCCATCCAGGTCGGGGTGGCGGCCAGTGCTGTCAACAGCGACGCCGCCAGCGACGCAGGCAGCAACGCCCGCAACGATGCCGACAGATCCAGATGCTGCAGCAGTGTGCGCGGCGGCGCCGCCAGCAGCACCTGTTGCGCGGCAAAATGGCGTGGTTCACCTGCGTTCGATTCTCTGGCGTCCGATGCGGTGACCAGCCAGCCATCGCCAAGGCGCTCCAAGCGTGTTACCACATGGGCGAGACGCAGCCGCTGCGGATCGAGTCGCGCGGCGATGGCGGTTGCCAGCGTCTGCATCCCGCCAGCCAACCGATACGACAGCATCCCTGGCGCCCCTGCCCTCTGCCGCGTGACCTGGGCAGAGCTGTGCTGGTGCAACACATCGCCGGCAACGTGTTGCTCAATCACTTGCACACCCATGTCGCGGCACAGTCGGATCATGCGCTGCTGGTGCGGCCAAAACCAGGTCGGCCCCAGATCCACACCCACATCGCGCACGCCCGAGCCCGTCCCCTTGTCTGATATCGGCAAGGAGAGAATCCGACCGCCAAGGCGCGGCTGCGCCTCCAGCAGCACATAAGCGATGCCGACTCGCTCCAGTTGCAGCGCGGCATACAACCCTGCCAGGCCACCTCCGACAATGACAACCTGCATGCCCTGAGTATTCTGTGTCAACACAGTGATGTCCAAGCGATGATCGGCACGCATGAATCTGTGTCCGTGAACGTCAGTACCCATCTGCTCCTGAGGCTCCTAATACGGAATCGGAGCAAGCTCAGACGGGTGAGCGTGTCAGCCGCTGAGATTCGCAGCGAATTGACAGCGAACGATTGGGATTTGCCGAGGGAATTGTGGTGGGCCCGCTCGGAATCGAACCGAGAACCAACAGATTAAGAGTCTGCTGCTCTACCAATTGAGCTACGGGCCCACTTGAGGGTGGGACGCACCACGATAGGTGCGACTGGCTTTGCCCACCAGGCGCTCACTGTGAGCGGTTCGCCGTGGCAGGCAAACCATGACTATAGCATCGCCCCCCTACTTGGGGCAACGCTTACGGCAGCTTGAGCTTGGCCAACAGCGGAAGCCCCGCTCAACGCGGTCGGGGTCGCACGGCAGACGCAACGTTTCGCAGAAATGTCACGACCTCTGCCATGCCGCCGCGCCTAAGCTGGCTTTACCCATGCGAACGCCACGCTACCTCCTCGTTGTTCTCGGCCTGACCGGAGTTCTGTCGATTGCCGGCGCCGCCCAGCAGCGTCCGGCTCCTGCGTCGGTCGGAAACCTCACCGCCGAACAAGATGCCGCCTTCGACCGGGGCCGCCAGACCTTCAACCGGCGCTACCAGGTGGCCGATGGGCTGGGGCCGGTCTTTAACGACGATTCCTGTAACGCCTGCCATCGCGGCGGAACCGGCTCGAACGACACCGTCCGGCGAATCGGGCGCGTCGACAGCCGGGGAGCCTACGATCCGCTGATCGAGCTCGGCGGTTCACTCCTGCAATCCCGCGGCATCGGCTCGACCACGACCTCGGCCGGCACCCACACCTTCACCGGTGAGCGCGTGCCCGCCACCGCCACGCTCGCGGTGCTGCGGCGTGCCCACGCGGTGCAGGGACTCGGGTTCGTCGATGCGGTGCCGGACGACACCTGGCAGGCGTTGGCCGCCAGCCAGGCCGCGGCCGATCCCAGCACCGCCGGCCGGGTGAACATGGTGATCAACCATTCGGCCGGCCGGCTGGCCGTGGGCAAGTTTGGCTGGAAGGCGCAAGTGGCGTCGCTGGTCGACTTCGCGGCCGATGCCCTGCTCAACGAGATGGGGATCACCAATCCGATCTTCCGCACCGAAGTCTGTCCACAGGGCGACTGCCGCGCGCTCGACTTCAACCCGGTGGCGTCGCTCAACGACGATGGCCGCGCGGTCGATGAACTGAACAACTTCATGACGTTACTCGCGGCACCGGCACGCGGCGCCAGCAGCAACGCCGTGGTGGCCGGCGAACAGGTCTTCAATCAGGCCGGGTGCGCGGCCTGCCACGTCGCCACGCTGCGGACGGGTCCCAGCACCGTGGCCGCGCTCAACCGCGTCGACTTCCATCCCTACTCGGACTATCTGCTGCACGACATGGATTCGCTGAGCGACGGCGTGGAGCAGGGCACGGCCACCGGACGCGAAATGCGCACGCAGCCGCTCTGGGGCCTGCGCACGGCGACCAGTTTCCTGCACGACGGCGCGAGCCTGACGATTGAAGATGCCATCAGGCGCCACGACGGCCAGGGCCGCGCCTCACGGGATCGGTTTGTAGCGTTGGATGCCGACCGCCTGGCGCAGTTGCTGGCCTTCCTGCGGTCCTTATAGGGAGGAGATCCCTCTCTCGGTCTCAACCGGTCGACGCAACGATCTCCGCTAGTTTAGCCGCGGGTGTGCGAAATCCAAGCGTCATCCGCGGCCGCGTGTTCAGGCGCAGGGCGATCGCATCAAGCTGCGCCTGCCTGTGGTGTGAGAGGTCCGTCCCCTTCGGTAGGTATTGGCGCAACAGGCCATTGGTGTTTTCGTTCGAGCCGCGCTGCCACGGACTCTGCGGGTCGCAAAAATAGACCTGCACGTTCGTCGCCACCGTAAAGGCCCGATGGCCGGCGAGTTCGGTGCCGCGGTCCCACGTCAGCGACTTCATCAGCCCGGGCGGTAACCGTTGCACCCGCTTGGCGAGCGCCCGCACGACGGTCCCCGTTTCTTTGTTGGGGACTCGAATTAACAGGACATAGCGCGACTGTCGCTCGACGAGCGTGGCGACGTATGTGCCCTTCGCGCCCTCGAGCAAGTCGCCCTCCCAGTGCCCCGGCACGGCGCGATCCTCCACCTCGGCGGGCCGTTCGCGGATCGACACCGCCTGCACGATGTGCCCAGGGTGATGCCCGACGCGGGTCGCCGCGCGGGCATGGCGGTAGCGCCGTTGTCGCCGGAGGTGCTGGAGTAACTCGCGTTTGAGGACGCCGCGGCTCTGGATGAACAGGCTGCGATAGATCGTTTCGTGCGACACCTGCATCTCAGCATCGCCCGGATAGGTGGCGCGAAGCCAGCCCGCGATCTGCTGTGGCGACCACTGCTGGGTGAGCTGGGCGGCGACGGCCCGGCGCAAGGCTGGCCGGGTGGCCAGACGGCACACTTTCGGCCGTCGGCAGCGCGCCCAGGCGCGCCGATCGGCCGTTTGCGCGCGATACTGCCGCCACCCGCCGTGACGGCGGATCTCACGGCTAATCGTCGAGGGCGCGCGCCGCAACCGATGGGCCATGCCGCGCACGGACTCGCCGCCCGCGATCCCCCGAGAGATCTCCTCTCGCTCGGCCGTGGTCAGGGCCAGCCGTGATCGGCAGCGCGCGACCCGCCCAATCCCACCCTCGGCCTCCACCATCCGCTGTATCGGGGCCAGCGCCCGCTCCAGCGCTCGGGCAATGTCCGTCAGCGATTCGCCCTCGCGCCACCGTCGCCACAGCTCGTTTCGCTCGCTGGCCGACATCCACGGACGACGCACACGCATATGACCTCCTAGTCATGTATCGTGTTGCGACGACCTATTGAGAGGGCCCAACCCTTAATCTCCGAACCTCCTGTTC
>CAMBHC010000286.1 GCA_945866285.1 Candidatus Sulfopaludibacter sp. SbA3
ACCCCGGCGCCGGCCGGCGCGAGGCAGCATTCGGCGCCCACGCTCTGTCGGTGGTCGGGGGACCGACGGGCAGCGTTGCATACTGATGCAGGACGAGGCCGAGCAGGATCAGTTCGCCTGGGAAATTTCCTGGAATGTGGTTCTTGACGAATCCCTCGAGCCCAACCAGCCATTGAGCGGCGACCAGAAGAACCGCTGTCGTTGCCAGAAACGCCGTGACGCTGCTCCACCAGCGCCTAACGAGCAGGTACGGGACCGAGAGAAATGGGAGGTACTTGTAGAGCGAGACGTAGGCGAGGAGGGCGCCCAGCGTGCCGCGCTTGTCGTGCACCGTCGCCCAGTACGCACCTGCCACGGCCAGGGTAATCACCAACTCGAACTCCCGCCCCAGCCACCCCTGGAGCAACGGAAAATATAGCAGGGTCGCGACGAACGTCGGAGCGCGCGTCAGCACGCCGTCGGTGAGTGGCCGCAGGAAGCGATAGCTGACCTCGGCGATGGCGAGGGCCACGAGCAAGGCCAAGGCGTACCGTCGGACTGTCGAGCCAGTCATTAGTGTGCCGTCGTCCCCAAGAATATCGTATGGCGCGGGCCGCCCTTCTTGAGGCGGGCGCGAACCCGCTCGACCTCCACCTTGAAGCCCGCGTACTTCAGCCGCTGCTCAAACCGGCGGTCCTCCCACGCTGACCACACCGCCAGCACGCCACCCGGCTTGAGCGCGGCGCGAATGGTCGCAATGCCGCGGTCGTTGTAGAGCCCGGCATTACTGGATTCGGTAAACGCCTCTGGGCCGTTGTCGATGTCGAGCAGGATCGCGTCGAAACGGCCGGCGCTCGATCGCAGCGTCGCGATCACGTCCTTGACCTCGATTGTCACTCGCTTGTCAGCGATCGGCTTGTCGGCCAGCGCGGCCAGTGGGCCGTGGTGCCATTCCACGATCGCGGGGATCAACTCAGAGACGATCACGGTGGCGTCGTCGGGGAGCAGGTCAAGCGTGGCGCGAAGGGTATAGCCCAGGCCCAGGCCTCCGACCAATACGCAGGCGCCAGACAGGGATGTAAGGCGCTTGCCGGCCATTTCGGCCATGGCCTCTTCCGAGCCGTGCATCCGGCTCGACATGAGGATCTTGCCGCCCGCCATGATTACCAGTTCGGTGTCGCGCCGCGTCAGCGACATCAGCGTGCCGTCTGGCGTGCGGGCTTCGGCGAGCAGTTCCCAGGGTTTCAAGCCACCATGATCCCCTGTTTCTTCATGTGGCTCAACGGTTTCCGGTGTTCGACTGACCTTGACTTACGCGCGCTGGCGTCCTCATAATGCCCACACACGGGCGTCGCGCGCGAATCCCAGCCGCTGCCGGCGTCCCCAAAGACCCACCCCGGGTCGGGAAACAAAATGTCGTTCGAAGATCGGGTCCGGTCCGCCGTTGACCAGGTGCTGAGCACACTCGTAACACAAGTGGTGGACGAAGCCGCAGCGGATCGCGAGGCCGCCACTCGTGCCGCGCGTGAATCCGCATTTGCCGAAGCGGAGCAAGCCGCGCAGACGCGCGTGGCCGATGCCGAAGCGCGCGTCCGCGCCACCATGGACGAGGCGATCGCCATGGCGCGCGCCGAAGACCGTGACGTGGCTGCGCGTGAAATTCGCCGCCCGGTTGAGGCCGAGGTTGAGCGCAAGCTGGTTGATGGCCTCGCCGTTGCCGAGAACCGCATGAAGATGGCGCTGGCCGACAGCGCGGCGCGCGCCGCTGACACCCTGAAAGAGGCGGTCGCGGCGGCGCGGGCGCTCGAGCGTGAAGGCGAGATGGCCGGCGTCACGCGATTGCTCGAAAGTATCCGGGGATTGGACGGCGCTTCGTCCCTCAGCGAGGTTCTCGACGCACTGGCCCTGGCAGCGGCCCGCGAGGCGGCGCGCGCCGCGGTGGTCGTGCTGCGCGGCGAACGCATCCAGGGATGGAGGATGTCGGGCTTCGGTCCTCGCGACATGCAGCCCAAGTCCATCGACATGTTGCTCAGCGAAGCCGGCGTGATTGGCCTGGCCGTCGGGGCGGCCCGTGTCGTGACGACGCGCGATGGCCAGCGTGCCGGCGTGGGGCCAGGGTTTGAAACGCTGCCCACGGATCGCATGGGCCTGGCCGTCCCCGTGATCGTCGGTGGCCGCGTCGTCGCGGTGGTCTACGCCGATGGTGTTGCGCTTGATGGTCACGAGCGTGCCGTGCCGAGCGGGTGGCCCGAAGTCATTGAAGTACTGGCGCGTCATGCGGGCCGTTGCCTCGAAGCCCTGACCACCCAACGCGCGGCGGCACCACCCCGTCTTCACACGCCCGCGACCGCGGCGCCGGCACCATCGGCCGGCCCGGCTCTTGGTTTCGGAAATTCGTCCATTCCATGAGTCCGCCGTTAATGAAGGACCACGACAGAGTGCCCACAAGACTTCACACGAAGGTTCGGACGATCGCCCTTGGCGTCGCGCTGATTGCTGGCATGACGGTCGTCGCGCAGCAGCGGCTGGCGCCGACGTCGCACCCACCGGTGCCGGCAGATTTGTCGTCGATGTGGTTTGCCACGACGGCCGGGACGACCATGGGGCCGGCGCTGACCAATTTCGTGAAAGGCGTGCGGCTGCTCGAAGGCAGCGACAATGCCGGCGCCGCGCTGCCGCTGGTCAGCGCGCCCGCTTTGGCCTCGACCGCCCTCGCCGACTACGCGCGGTACTACACGGGCTTGTCGCTGTTGAAGCTCAAGCGCTATGACGCTGCCGATGGCGTGTTCGCGGAACTGGTCGCGCGCAAGATCGACGGCCACCTGCCTGAAGATGCGGCCTTCCGCCAGGCCGAGGTCCGCGAGGCGCAGAAGGATTTCAAGGGCGCGGTCGTGATCTACGAATCACTCGTCGGCCGCACGTTGGCGCGTCCCCACATGGCCTGGCTGCAGCTGGGATTGGCCGCCGGCCGGGCCGGGCAGCCCGGGCGTTCGGTTGAAGCGCTGCGGCGTGTCTATTACGACTATCCGACCAGCCCCGAAGCCGACACCGCAGCCCGGGAGCTCGGGCGGCTGGATGTCGAGGCCGATGCCACGCTGGCGCCCAAGGAGCTCGCGCGCGCCGAGGCCCTCTACCGGGCGCGCCGGTGGTCTGCGGCGCGGGATTCCTACGCGGTGGTCCAGCCGTTCGTGTCGGGCGCCGATCGTGCGCGCGTCGACGTGCGCATCGCCGCGTGCGACGTCGGCCAGGCCCGCTTTCGCGAGGGCCGCGATCTTCTGATGCCGCTCATCGTCGGTCCCTCTGGTGAAGAAGCCGCGTTCCACCTGGTCGTCGCGACGCGTGGCCTGAAGCAGAAGGACGAACACGTCAGGCTGTCGCGCGCGTTCGTCGCCAGGTACCCGGCTAGTCCGTTCGCCGACGAAGTCCTCAACAACCTTGCCTCGGCGCTCATCATCGATGATGAAGACGAGCCGGCGGACGCGGTGTTCCGCGAAGTGGGGGAGAAATATCCGACCGGCCGGTTCGCCGAGCGTGCGTTCTGGAAGGCCGGTTGGTGGGCCTACCGGCAGGGACGCTTCCAGGATGCCGTGAGGCTGTTCGACCGTGGCGCCGAGCTGTTTCCGCGCTCCGATTACCGGCCGTCGTGGCTGTACTGGAGCGGCCGGGGCTCGCTACAAGCCGGCGACGCCCAGACCGCGGTGGCACGACTGCGACTGGCCGCGACCGATTACCACAACTCCTATTACGGGCGGCTCGCGGTGAAGCAACTCGCCAGCCGGCGCGGCAGCGCCATCACCGCGGCACTGCAACGCCAGCCGGTGCAGGCCAGCGTACCGACCGCCCAGCGCATTGCCTTGCTGCTGGCCACGGGACTCAACCAGGAAGCCATGAGCGAGCTCCAGTACGCCCAGCGCGTGTGGGGCGACTCGCCACAACTGCAAGCCACGATCGCGCTGACCCATCGCCGCCTGGGCAACGTGCGCGCCGGCATCAATGCCATGAAGCGCGCCTATCCGCAGTATCTCGCGGCCGGTGGCGAGACGTTGCCCAGCGAGATCCTGCAAGTGATCTTCCCGCTGGACTACTGGACGCTGCTGCAGAAGTACTCGGAGCAACGCGGACTCGACCCGTACGTGGTGGCCGCCCTGGTGGCGCAGGAGTCGAACTTCGATCCGGTCGTGGTCTCCCACGCCAACGCCTGGGGGCTGATGCAGGTGATGCCGGCCACCGGCCGCAGCCTGGCGCGCAAGCTCGGGGTGCGTCCCTTCTCGACGCAGCGGCTGACCGAGGCCGAGGTCAACGTGCGCCTGGGGACGCAGTTCTTTGCCGATTCGATCCGCA
>CAMBHC010000287.1 GCA_945866285.1 Candidatus Sulfopaludibacter sp. SbA3
GTTCGGGCAGGTCCACAGCGCATGCTCGGGCGGCAACGGCTCTCGTGGATAGACGTCGAGCGACGCGCCACCGAGATGGCCGGAATGCAAGGCGGCGATCAGCGCCTCGGTGTCGAGGATCTTCGCGCGGCCGACGTTGACGATCACGGCGCCCTTCGGCAGCGCGGCAATCTGCGCCGCTCCGATCAGCCCCAGGGTCTGCGGCGTCAGCGGCGCGGCAATCACCAGGACGGTGGTCTCCTGCAGGAACGCGCCGATGTCGCCGGGACCGAACAGCTGATCCACCGCGGCCACCGCCCCCTGGTCACTGCGCCGTCGCAACGCGACCACGCGCATGCCAAAGGCATGGGCGCGAGCGGCGATCGCCGAGCCAATGGTGCCCACCCCAATCAGACCAAGGGTCCGGCCGTGCAATAGCCAGGGCAGGCGCTCGCCCATGAAATCGTTCTGCGCCCAATGCGCGGTGCGCTGATGTTCGAGCACCAGCGGCAACTGTTTCGAGAGGGCGAGGACCACGGCCAAGGTGTGCTCGGCAATCGGCACCGCCTGCACGCCCCTAGTGTTGCTGACGACGACGCCCCGCGCAAACAACTCAGGCAGGCACATCGTCTCCACGGCCACGGCCGAAGAGTGCACCCACCGAAGCCTGGTTGCCGTCGCGAGCTCGTCAGTCTTCAGTATCCACGTGTAGACCGCATCGCAATCGACAAGACCCCGCGCCCGTTGCTCGTCCGAGGTCGCGTAGATGAATTCAATGTGGGGAAATCGCGCGCGCAGCGTGGCGACGGCCTCGGCAGGAATCTGCCACTGTCTGACCGGCTGCTGGATCGAGACGAGGACCTTCACTTCGCCTTTCGGACGTAGTGGCCGGAGCGGCCGCCCTTCTTTTCCACCAACTCAACGCCGCTGATCGTCATGGTCATGTCCACTGCCTTGACCATGTCATACAGCGTCAGTGCCGCCACCGATACGGCAGTGAGGGCTTCCATCTCCACGCCGGTCTGGCCTGACGTGCGCACCCGCGCCTCGATGGTGTAGCCGGTGCGCGTCGGCGTCAGGTCCACCGACATGTGCGTCAGTACCAGCGGATGGCAGAGCGGAATCAGTTCGCTGGTCTTCTTGGCGGCCATGATGCCGGCCAGCCTGGCCGCCTGCAACGGATCGCCCTTCTTCACGGCGCCCGCGCGAATCTGCTTGCGGGCGACGGCCGACATCGAGATGGCGCCGCGGGCGACCGCTTCGCGATCGGTCACCGGCTTGGCACCGACGTCCACCATGCGAATGCGGCCCTTGGCATCGACGTGGGTGAGCGTCGCACCCTTGGCACCCTTGGCACCTTTGGCACCCTTATTTTTCAGCATCCATCCCCTGCGCCAGGTAGAACGACAGGCTTTCCAGTGAGACAGTCAGGTCCACGCCCTTCATCTTGACATCGGGCGGCACCATTAGCGAGCCGGGCGAGAAGTTGAGCACGGCCTTGATGCCGGCGGCGACCACCTGGTCGAGCACGTCCTGCGCCGATTCGGCGGGCACGGCAATCACCGCGATGTCGATGTGTTCCTTGCGGACGACCTTCTTCAGGTCTTTAAGATCGTTGATGGAGACGCCGCTGCGCGAAGCGTCGCCGATCTTGCTGTCGGCGACATCGAACATGGCGACAATCTCGAAGCCTTCGCGCTTGAAGCCGGGGTAATCGGCCAGCGCGAGTCCCAGGTTCCCCGCGCCCATCACGGCGACCCGGAGCTTACGGTCGAGGCCAAGAATCTGACGCAGGTTGCGCTTGAGATCCTTGACGTAGTAGCCGACGCCGCGCACGCCGAACTCGCCGAAGTAGGCCAGGTCCTTGCGGATCTGGGCGGCGTTCAGATGAAACTGCTCGGCCAGCGCCTGCGAGGAAATGGTCTCCACACCTGCCGACTCGAGCTGGCTGAGGCAGCGGAGATAAACGGACAGCCGATTAGTGGTCAACTCGGAAACGGGCTCGGCGGCCGGTCGCCGCTTGTTCGGAGAATTCACAAGCAGCTTGCAGAATACCGCAATCCACAAGGCGAAGCGAGTATCATCCGGCCCATGGCCGACCCGTCGAAAGGTTTTCAGCCCTACATTCCTGCATCGCAATCCCCTGCCGAATTCACGGCCAAAGCCATCGTGCTCGGCGTGCTGTTCGGCTTGCTGTTTGGCGCCTCGACCGTCTACCTGGGTTTGCGCGCCGGGTTGACCGTCAGCGCGTCCATCCCCATCGCCGTCCTCGCCATCTCGGTGCTCAAGAAACTGGGCGGCTCGACGATTCTCGAAAACAACATCGTCCAGACCATCGGCTCGGCCGGTGAATCGGTCGCGGGTGGCGTGGTATTCACCATTCCCGCGCTGATCTTCCTGCTGCCCGACGGCCCCAAGTACTTCAGCTATACGCAAATCACGATGCTGGCGTTTGCCGGCGGCATCCTCGGCGTGTTGATGATGGTGCCGCTGCGGCGCGCGCTGATCGTCAAGGAACACGGCGTGCTGCCCTACCCAGAGGGGACGGCCTGCGCCGAAGTGCTGGTCGCAGGCGAGCGCGGCGGCCAGTTGGCGACGCTGGTGTTCAGCGGCCTCGGCATCGGCGCGCTGTGGAAGTCGCTGTCGTGGACCTTTAACATTTTCCGCCAGGAGATCGGTCACTCCCTGGCGCGCTCCAGCCAGTTCCCGAACGCGACGCTCAACGTCGACATCTCGCCGGAATACATGGGCGTGGGCTACGTGATCGGACCGCGCATTGCCGGCACCATGTTCGCCGGCGGCGTGCTGTCGTGGCTGGTGCTGCTGCCGCTGCTGTCGCTGCTGGGCGCGGCCATCACCACGCCGTTCCCGCCGATTCATCCCAACTTCGCCAACAACCCGGCGACCGGCCTGCCCTTCCTGATCTCCGAGATGAGTCCGGGGCAGATTTGGAGCGCCTACATTCGCTACATCGGCGCCGGCGCGGTGCTGGCGGCCGGGTTGATCACGCTGACGCGGACGCTGCCGACGATCATTTCATCAGCGCGCGATGGCTTGAAGGGTTTCGGCGCCGGATCCACTGGCGTGCCACTGCGCACCGAGCAGGACGTCCCGATTGTCGTCGTCCTCGTCGGCTCGTTGCTGCTGGCCATCTTCCTCGCCGTCACACCAGGCCTGCCGACGCAAGGCAATGTGCTGGTGTCGGTCCTGATTATCCTGTTCGGCTTCTTCTTTGCGACGGTCTCGTCGCGCATCACGGGCTTGATTGGGTCCTCGTCCAATCCCATCTCTGGTATGACCATCGCCACGCTGATCATCACGTGCATGATCTTCGTCGCGCTGGGTTGGACGGGCGATGCGTACGGGCCCGTCGCGCTGTCGGTCGGCGCGATCGTCTGCATCGCGGCCGCCAATGCCGGCAACACCTCGCAGGACCTCAAGACCGGCTACATCGTCGGCGCGACGCCCAAGTATCAGCAGATGGGCCTGGCGATCGGCGTGGTGACGTCGGCCTTCATCATCGGCATGACGGTGCTCTACATGCACCAGGTATTCGGCATCGGTTCGGCTGATGTGCCAGCCCCGCAGGCCACCCTGATGGCGACGCTGATCAAAGGCCTGCTGTCACAGAACCTGCCGTGGGGCCTGGTGCTGGTCGGCGTGTTCGTTGCGGTGACCCTGGAGTTGTGCGGCATCCACTCGCTGTCATTTGCGGTCGGCGCGTACTTGCCGATTGCGACGACGGCGCCGATCTTCATCGGCGGCCTGGTGCGATGGTGGGTCGAGCGCAAGACCGGCGAGAAGAGCGATTCGGACCTGAGCTCGGGCACGCTGTTCAGTTCGGGCCTGATTGCCGGCGGCTCGCTCGCGGGCATTCTCTACGCCGTTCTCGTGGGCGCTGACTGGCTGCGGCCGTTCCAGGTGGTGGGCGAGATGATGCCATCGCTGAGGGGCGAAGAGCCGTTCGGCCAGGTGGCCGGCGCGCTGCTGTTCCTGGTGCTGGCCGTGATCCTGGCGAGGTTCGCGCAACGCAAGGTGTGAGCTAGCATGGGATAACCATGCGACGGTCCGTTCTCGCGCTCGTTATTGCCTGCGGTCTCCTTGTCGCACACGCCGGTGCCCAGCCGGCGGTGCGACGCGCGACGACCATCGCCGCCCTGCGCAGCTATCCCGGCTTCTACCATCAGCAAACCGTGTCGGTGATCGGTGCCGTCACGGGCGACCGGGTCGAGACGGCGCTGCTGGCAAGCGACGAGGCCACCATCAGCCTGGTGGTCCGCGAGCTACCGCGCGACGGCAAGCTCGAGGCGCGCGGCCAGTTCCTCGACATCGGCCGC
>CAMBHC010000288.1 GCA_945866285.1 Candidatus Sulfopaludibacter sp. SbA3
GCGTCAAACTAGGCTGGATGTGGCTTGAATCACTCCGCCAGGGGGCGGCAGCGCTCATGGGGTACCCCATGCGCTCGGCGCTCGGCGCCCTGGCCATTGCCGTCGCGGTCGCCACCATCGTGACCGTGGTGACCGCCCTCGACGGCATCAAACGTTATGCGGAAGCGACCACGGCGCGGACGTTCGGGTCCGACACATTCGTGCTCGCCCAGGTGGCGTCGGGCAGCCGCGTCTCGCGGCGCGAACTCCAGGAACAATTGGTGCGCAACCCGCCGATCCGCCGGGCCGACCTGGCCTTTCTTGAGCGCTATGCCGGCGACGTGACGTTGTATGCGCCGAGCGCGCAGACCCGGGCCGAAGTCTCGTCCGGCGCCCGGGTGGTCGAAGACGGCGCGGTGACCGGCACCACCTCGACGCTGGCCGACATTCGCAATCTTGACCTCGAGCGGGGTCGCTTCTTTCGTTCAGACGAGGATCTCGCTGGTGATACGGTCGCCGTGATCGGCGCCGAGATCGCCGACACGTTGTTCCCGACCAGCGACCCACTGGCGCAGTCGGTGCGCCTGCGCGGCCGCCGCTTCACGGTGATCGGCGTGCAGGCGCGCCAGGGCAGCACCGGCGCCGGCTCCCAGGACAAGTACGTCTGGATTCCCCTGCGCGCCTACGAGCGTGCGTTCGGGGCGCCGCGCAGCTTGCAAGTGTTCGCCAAGGCCGCGCCTGGCAACGACGCGACGGATGCCGAAGGCCGCGCCCGGATCTCGATGCGCGCCAGGCGCGCGTTGCAGCCGGGAGCCCCCGACACCTTTGACGTGCTGACCCCCGATGCGGCGCGCGGATTCGTGGCCAACCTGTCGCAGCGGATTGGCGCCGCGGCCGGCCCCATCTCGCTGATGGCCTTGCTGGCGGCGATCGTCGTGGTGACCAACACCGTGCTGGTGTCGGTGACCCAGCGGACTCGTGAAATCGGCGTGCGCCGCGCCCTCGGCGCCCCCGCCAGACGCATCGTCCAGGAGATTCTTGCGGAGTCGTTGCTGTTGTCGATTGCCGGCGGCCTGGCCGGCGCCCTCGCGGCGTGGGCGTTCCTGGCGACGCTTGAGTTCGCGCTCGAGTTACCGCTGCAGGTGGCGCCGCAGACGCTGATCCTGGCCATCACCGCCGCGGCCGGCAGCGGCATCATCTCGGCGTGGTATCCCGCCACGCGTGCGGTGGCGCTCGATGTGGTCGCGGCAATTCGGGCCGAGTAGGCCACCGATTGACACCAACTCACAGCCACCGATTGACATCGATGAGGCACCGACCCACATGGCCAACCGACGCACGACACTGATCGGGACGTTCGCCGAAGCTGCCACGCTGGCGGCGGAATCGTTGCGCGCGCAGAAGGCGCGGTCGGGGCTCGCCATTCTCGGCGTGGTGATCGGCATCGTCACCGTCGTGCTGGTGGCGTCCACCCTGGTCGGCCTGCGCAACAGCGTCGCGCTGCTGTTTCGCGAGCTGGGCACCGACAATATCTTTGCGTATCACCTGAACGGCGAGCCGTACTCGGCGCCGACCGAGGCCGATGCCAAGCGGCCGCAGATGAAGGCCGAGTACGCACCACAGCTCGAACGGCTCGGCCCGTCGATTCGCGACGTCGGCATCCAGCTGATCGTGCCCGCCGTGACCAGCACCCGGGTGATCACGGCGCGCAACGGTGCCAACGAGCTCGACACGGTGTTGATTGAGGGTTCGTCAGCGAATCTCTTCGACGTGGTGGGGGCGTCCTTCAAGCAGGGCCGCCCGTTTACACCCTCCGAGGAGCGCGCGCGCGGCCAGGTGGCCGTGATTGGCGCCAACGTTTCGAGGGCCCTGTTTGGCGGCGACGGCGCCGTGGGCAAGTCGTTCCTGCTCGGCGGCGATCGCTATTTCGTGGTGGGGGAGCTGGCGCCGCGGCAAGGCACGTTCTTCGGCGAGAACCGCAACGACAGCGTGGTGGCGCTGCCCGTCACCACCGCCCGCCGCAAGTTCCCGGAGGCCCGCAACATGGTGCTCTATATCCGGGCGTTTCCCGGGCAGCGAGAGCAGGCGCGGCAGGAAGCCGATACGATTCTGCGGCTGCTGCGCCAGGTGCCGGCCGGTAGCGAGAGCAACTTCGCGATGAACAGCGCCGATCAGATCATCGCGCAGTTCGATCGCATCGGCCTGCAGATCTTCATCGCCACGATCGCCCTGGCGGCCATCAGCCTGCTGATTGGCGGCATCGGCATTGCCAACGTGATGGTGATCAGCGTCACCGAGCGGACCCGCGAGATTGGCGTACGCCTGGCGATTGGCGCGCAGCGCTCCGAGGTGCGGCGGCAGTTCCTGATCGAGGCGGCGATTCTGAGCGGCGCGGGAGGGGTGGCCGGGGTGACCCTGGCGACGGTGATCGGGGCGCTCGTGGCCTTTGTGGCGCCAACCTTCCCCGCGGCCCCGCCGCTGTGGGCGGTCGTCTCGGGACTGGTGACCTCGGTGGCCGTCGGCATGGTCGCTGGATACTTACCCGCGCGAACCGCCTCCGGCCTGGATCCCGTAGAGGCCCTTCGCTACGAGTGAAAAAGAAAACTTACCTCCTTACCTCCTTACCTCCTCACCTCCTGTAATCTGTCTTTTGTGGACTGCCCCCGCTGCGCGCTGCCCATGGCCACCCACACCGTCCAGGGCCAGCTCGGCCGGGCGGTGACGATTGACCTCTGCGACCCGTGCCAGGCGATCTGGTTCGATCCGCGCGAGAGCCTGCAGCTGACGCCAGGGGCCACCCTGATGCTGTTCCGGGTGATCGGCGAGCACGTCGCCAAGCCCCAGGCCATCGAGTCGGAGACCGCCAAGTGCCCGCACTGCAAGGCGCGGTTGCGTCGCACCCAGGACATGCAGCGCGCCACCCGCTTCGAGTACTACCGCTGCCCACACGACCACGGCCGCCTGACGACGTTCTTCGACTTCCTGAAAGAGAAAGACTTCGTCCGCCCGCTCACGCCGGTCCAGATCGCCAGGCTGCGCGAGAGCATCCAGGTGGTGAACTGCTCGAACTGCGGCGCGCCGATTGACCTGACCAAGACGTCGGATTGCGGCCACTGCGGCTCACCGCTGTCGATGCTGGACATGAACCAGGCCGAGACGCTGGTGGGGCAACTCCGGGAGGCCGATCGCACCGACAAGGTCGTGGACCCGGCGCTGCCTTTGGCATTGGCGAGGGCCCGACGGGAAACGGATGAGACGTTTGCGGGATTACCGCAAGATGGGATGTGGCTGGATGCAGGCTCCTCGTTTGGGCTCGTTGCGGCGGGTCTGGCTGGCCTGGCCCGCTGGCTGAAAGAGAAAGGATAGAATCGCGTCATGGGCATCATCTCCGACTTCATCCGAGGCGAGTTCATTGACGTCATCGAGTGGACCGATGACTCGCGCGACACGTTGTCGTTCCGGTTTCCCGACGAAGACAAGGCGATCAAGAACGGCGCCCAGTTGATCGTCCGCGAATCCCAGGTGGCGCAGTTTGTTTACCTCGGCGAGTTCGGCGACACCTTCCTGCCCGGCAAGCACACGCTGGCCACCGACAACATTCCGATTCTCACCAAGCTGAAGTCGTGGAAGTACGCCTTCAACTCGCCGTTCAAGGCCGACGTCTACTACGTCATCACGCGCCTGTTCACCGGCAACAAGTGGGGCACGTCGAACCCCGTGATGTTGCGCGACGCCGACTTTGGCGTGGCCCGAGTGCGCGCGTTCGGCACCTACGACTTCAAGATCGTCGAGCCCAAGACGTTCCTGCGCGAAGTGGCTGGCTCAGACCACAACTTCCGCCTCGACGAGTTTGCCGACACCATGCGCTCGCGCATGGTCAGCCTGTTCACCGATGCGATTGCCTCGGCGAAAATCCCGGTGCTCGACGTCGCCTCGCGCTACACGGAGCTCGGTGACGCGCTGTTGCCAATGATCAACCCGGCGGTCACCGCGAAGTACGGCCTGGAGATCACCAGCTTCATCGTCGAGAACGTGTCCGTGCCGCCCGAAGTGGAGGCGGCGCTCGACAAGCGCGCCAGCATGACGGCCATTGGCAATCTGAACGACTACGTGAAGTACCAGATGGGGCAGGGCATGGCAGCCGGCGGCTCGGGCGGTGGTGCCGCGGGCACCGCGGCCGAACTCGCGGTGGGCTTTGGCATTGCCCAGCAGATGATGCAGCAAGGCTTCGCCGGCGGCACCGCCGCGCCAACCGTGGCCGCCGTGCCGGAACTGCTCGGGCCCGCGGATGCGGCCAGGGTGTTGGGCGTCACCGAGGCCGACGTGAT
>CAMBHC010000289.1 GCA_945866285.1 Candidatus Sulfopaludibacter sp. SbA3
CGGCTTCACCGTGATCGAGATTGCGCAGAAGAATCCGCACCCGGGGATGGAGTACTACATCGACGCCTACAAGAAGGCGATCACCCCGAAGACCAAGGTGCTGACCTTTACGCATCTGACCAGCACGGTCGGCGACCTGTTTCCAGCCAAGGAACTGTGCGCCCTGGCGAGGGAGCACGGTGTGTTGTCGCTCGCCGACGGTGCCCAGACCTTTGGCCTGCTCGACGTCAATCTCGCCGACATGTCCCCGGACTTCTACTCGGGCAGCGCGCACAAGTGGGCGTGCGGCGCGCGCGAATGCGGCGTGCTCTACATCAACGCCCGCTCCCACACGAAGATCTGGCCGTCGATCTACAGCGCGTATCCCGGCGCCGTCGGCATCTCCAAGACGTTCGAGAGCTTCGGGCAGCGGGACGAGGCGACCATGATCGCCTTGCGCGAGGCCCTGCAGTTCCAGACGAAGGTCGGCCGTGCCGCCATCGCCGAGCGATCGCACGCGCTGGCGAATCAACTGATCGCCGGATTGTCGAAGTTACCGGACGTGAAGGTGTGGACGTCACCGAACCCGGCGCTGAACGCCGCGGTCGTCTCCTTCCAGCCTGGCTCGCTGAACGCGGCGAAGCTCGGACAGGTACTGTATGAGAAGGACAAGATCGGCACCGCGGGACGCGGTGGCGCGGATCGCGGCGGGCTGCGCGCCTCGCCGCACTTCTACAACAGCCCCGAAGAAGTCGATCGCCTCGTCGGGGCTGTTGCCAAGTACCTGAAGTCGGGGGTCTAGCCCCCTACTTCCGCAGTGTGGGATACGTGATGCCGAGCTGCTCAAGGTAGGTCTTGAACTTGGTCGGGTCGTAGTAGTACTTCCGCATCTCCTCACGATACTTGCCGAGAATCGCCTGGTTCAGGTGCGTCGGCGCCGGCGTATCGCGGGTGATGAACGGGATGTATTTCACGTCCTTCGTCTGCACGTCGTTGAAGTACGTCCACGCCTGCTTCACCAACTCCGGCTTGGTCAGCAGATCCAGCACGGTCATGGCCTGCGCCTTGGCGCCGGCGACGACGCCCTTGTGGGCGATCGGCGTGGCGCTGGCGATGCCGCTCGACCAGTTGTGGCCGGGCAGTCCGGGGATGTTCGCAGGGTAGCTCAGCGTGATCGTCGGCATGTTCCACGAGATGTCGCCGATGTCGTCTGAACCGCCGCCCATGTTGTCTTCGAGGGCCACCGGCTTGCCCAGTTCGCCGAGCTTGACGGCCAGGCCGGGCTGCGTGGCGTTGCCCAGTTCCTTCTGCAGACCCTTGGCGAGCATCTGGTCCTGTTCACTCCAGGTGGGCAACCCCACCGTCTGGATGTTGGCCCACATCGTCTCGGCCACCGTCTTGTTCATGTGGCGCGGGTAGGCCGTGCCCAGGATGCGCGAGGTGACCTTGGTGTTGGTCATGAGGGCCGCGCCCTCGGCCATCTTGTTACCGATCTCGACCAGTTCCTTGATGTGCGGCTGATCGATCTCGCGGAAGTAGAACCAGATGCTGGCGTTCCTCGGCACCACGTTTGGCTGATCGCCGCCGTTGGTGATGATCGAGTGCGAGCGCTGCGAGAGACGCAAGTGCTCACGACGGTACTGCCAGCCTACGCTCATCAGCTCGACCGCGTCGAGCGCCGAGCGGCCGCGCCAGGGCGCACCGGCGCTGTGCGCCGTTTCCCCCTCGAAGGTGTACTCGATCGAGACCAGGCCGGTGCCGCCTTGCTGTCCCCAGCTGGTGCTCAGATTGCCGCCGACGTGGGTGAACAGGTTGACGTCGACGTCCTTGAACATGCCGTCGCGCACGAACCAGGCCTTCGACGCCACCAGCTCTTCGGCGACGCCCGGCCACAGCATGATCGTGCCGGGCAGCTTGTCGCGTTCCATGATGCGCTTCACCGCGATCGCCGCGATGATGTTCAGCGGCATGCCGGTGTTGTGGCCTTCGCCGTGACCAGGCGCGCCCTCGATGATCGGATCGTGGTACGCCACGCCCGGCTTCTGCGACGACTGTGGAATGCCGTCAATGTCGGAGCCAAGCGCGATCACGGGCTTGCCGGAGCCATAGGTCGCCACCCAGGCCGTCGGCATGCCCGACTGGCCGCGTGTGACCTTGAACCCGAACTTCTCAAGCTGCGCCGTCAGGTACTTCGACGTCTCGACTTCCTGCATGCCGAGCTCGCCGAAGCTGAAGACGGAATCCACCATCTCCTGCGCCAGCTTGGCCATCTCGTCGACGCCCTTGACGGCTTCCTTCTTCTGCTCGGCCAGCTTGGCGCTGTCCTGCGCCGACGCGTTGGTGCCAAGCGACGCCATCAGCGCCGCGATTGCTACAAAACGAACGTACTTCATCACAATCCTCCGCTACTGTTGCCGAGACGACGGCGTGCGAACCGTCGGGTACTTGATGCCTAGCTGCTCGAGGTACGTCCCGTACTTGGTCGGGTCGTAGTAGAACTTCTTCATCTGCTCGCGGTACTTCGCGAGGATGTTCTCGTTCAGGTGCGTCGGCGGCGGCGTGTCGCTCTTCAGGAACGGCACGTACTTCACGTCCTTGGTCTGCACGTTCTTGAAGTAGTCCCACGCCTGCGTCACCAGTTCAGGCCGCGTCAACAAGTCGAGCACCGTCATGGCCTGCACCTTCGCGCCGGCAACCACACCCTTGTGGGCAATCGGCGTGGCGCTCGCGATGGCACTGGACCAGTTGTGACCGGGTAACCCGGGGATGTTGGCCGGAAAGCGCAGCGTCACGGTCGGGAAATTCCACGAGACGTCGCCGATGTCGTCGGAGCCACCGCCGGTGTTCTCGCGGTCCGGGTTGGGCACGCCGAGGTTGCCGAGTTTCAGGGCGAGCCCTTCAATCCGCTCGTTACCCAGTTCCTTTTGCAGGGCCTTGGCCAGGGTCTGGTCGGCTTCGCTCCACGTCGGCAGGCCGACGGCCTTGATGTTTTCGTACATCGTTTCCGCCACCGTCTTGTTCATGTGTTGCGGATAGGCGGTGCCGAGAATGCGCGAGGTGACCTTGGTGTTGGTCATCAGCGCGGCGCCTGCGGCCATCTTGTCGCCGATCTCCCACAGTTCCTTGATGTGCGGCTGGTCGGTTTCGCGGAAGTAGAACCAGATGCTGGCGTTCCTCGGCACCACGTTCGGCTGGTCACCGCCGTTGGTGATCACCGAATGCGAGCGCTGCGACAGACGCAGGTGTTCACGGCGATACTGCCAGCCGACGCTCATCAACTCGACGGCGTCGAGCGCGGAACGGCCACGCCACGGGGCGCCGGCACTGTGGGCGGTTTCGCCTTCGAAGGTGTACTCCACCGACACCATGCCGTTGCCGCCGCCTTCGCCCCACGACACGCCGAGGTTGTTGCCGACGTGCGAGAACAACACGACGTCCACGTCCTTGAAGATGCCGTCGCGCACGAACCACGCCTTCGACGCCAACTGCTCTTCCGCGACGCCGGGCCACAGCATCAGGGTGCCGGGCAGCTTGTCGCGCTCCATGATCTTCTTCACGGCGATGGCGGCGACGATGTTCATCGGCATGCCGGTGTTATGGCCTTCGCCGTGGCCGGGCGCGCCGGCGAGGATCGGATCGGGATAGGCGACACCCGGCTTCTGCGAGGCCTGCGGAATGCCGTCGATGTCGGAACCCATCGCGATTACCGGCTTGCCCGAGCCGTAGGTGGCGACCCACGCCGTGGGCATGCCGGCCACGCCGCGCGTGACCTTGAAGCCGAACTTCTCGAGCTGGGCCGTCAGGTACTTCGAGGTCTCGACTTCCTGCATGCCCAGCTCACCGAAGCTGAACACCGAGTCGACCATCTCCTGCGCCAGCTTGGCCATCTCGTCAACGCCCTTGACCGCTTCAGTCTTGTAGCCGGTCAACTTGGCATTGGTCTGCGCCGACGCAGGCCCGCCGGCCAGCGAGAACAGACATAAGCCCGCAAGCACACATACATGTTTCAAAGACATCGTTTTAACTCCTTCATCGCGCCAAATGGATGGTAGACAGTTTATCCGCAGACGCGGCCGGCCGTCCCAACCTTTGCGCTTCGCGCTACGGTGGGCAGGCAGGAAGATCTCGTTCTTCAGCGCGCCTTCCAGGTTGTGGACATACGCTTTCGAGGAGGAACCGCTCGAATTGGCCGATGATGGCTGCCTCGAGGTCGGACGCGGAGTAGCCGGCTTTCTCGTCCAGCCCCAGGAACTCAAGGATGCAGGGCTTCTTCAGCACGTCCTCCGGATTCGAGACGGCAGAGGCGGGTCTTTAGACCCGCCGATA
>CAMBHC010000290.1 GCA_945866285.1 Candidatus Sulfopaludibacter sp. SbA3
TGTGTTGCTTCGCTGCGCGGCGGTCGGGTTTGCGCCCGATGGGACCTCGTCGCGTGACACCCATCGGCTGCGCGCGCCCGCGCTCAACACGACGGGCATGTATTCGGTGGTCCGCCATCCGCTCTACCTGGGCAACGCCTTGATGTGGATTGGTGTGGCCATGTCGTTGCGCGTGTGGTGGCTTGTGGTGATCGTCGCGCTGGTCTACTGGATCTACATCGAGCGCGTGATGCTGGTTGAAGAGGCGTTCCTGCGCCAGACCTTCGGGGTGACATTCGAGGCCTGGGCCGTGCGCACGCCTGCGTTTGTGCCGCGATTCTCCCGGTGGACCCGGCCCACCGGGTCATTCAGCTGGAAGCGCGTGCTGAGCGAGCACAACGGCTTGCTGAGCATGGTCCTGATCATTCCCCTGCTGGAGTTTCTCGAGGACCAGCAGCATGGTGGCGAGTCGCTGGCCGTGTGGTCGCGGGAGCATCGCGACCTGGTGATGTTGCTCGCCGCCGGCCTGGTGATTTCCGGCGTCAGCATGGTCTTGCGCCGGCGCCTCAGCGCCGCCGCCCCGGAGTCGGCTGCGGCTGCGGCCTGAGCGAGCCTAGCGGCGAGCCGTCCACGCCGCGATCGCGTTCAACCGCTTCTCCAGCAAGGGCCGCCTGGCCTGACTGGCGCGGTCTGAATCCAGGAACGCGGCCAGGCCGTCGGTGAATCGACGGTTGGCCATCAGGCCGCCGATTTCAGAGGCAATGAACTGCCGGACTTGCGGATCGGCCCGCTCGATTTCGGCGAGCAACTGCGGGCGTCCATCGACCACCATCACCAGGTCTTCCAGGTCGCTGCTGGCGATCACATCGGCCTGGCCGCGGCCGTGAAACGCTTCGAGCTTGGCGGCGAGAAAGTAAGGCGGCGCGATGATGCGGGCCGGCAGGCCCGCGATCGACATGCGCTGGTCGGTCGTCATGGCCGCCGCATACCAGGTGTTCGAGACACCCAGCACACTGCGGTCGGTGGGAACGATGTCGATGATGGCATCGCCGTGACGCCAGCGGCCGGCTGGCGCCCCGCCACTCGTGTCCTCCTGCAAGCCGATGGCGCGCAACTGCGCGGCGAGGGCGGCATACATCGCGTAGGACGCCACGTCGGTGGCGGCATCGACGTCCCGGGTGGGCCTGATGCCCGGAGCGGCCGGGTCCGTGATCATGATGCCGGTGACACAGCCGTCAACAAAGACGAGCCGATCGAGCACAGGCTCGAGTAACCGCACCACGCGCTCGAATCGGTCGCGGTTGGGATCAGCCATGCAGTAGCCGCCGCAGCCGCGTGGCGAGTTCCCGTTCCGCCAGTTGGCGTTCGCGCGCGCGACCATCACGCAGGGTCTCGATCAAGGAGAGCAATTCGTACAGGGCGGGGTCCTTGCGGACCGCGACCGGCACCATCTTGTGCAGGGGGTCGACGCTTGTTCCTCGCGCATCGCCGTTGGGGTCTGGCCAGACTGGCGGCAGACCGTCACCAGCGGGGAAGTGCCGATTCAAGGGCGGTGCCGCGTGGGCGGTCGGGATGCCCCGTGTCACTTCACCGCGCTGGGCCGGGAACACGTATTTGAGCCCATAGATGAGGAACTCCTCGACGGCGTGGACGATGGGGCGGCCGCCGTCGGCGACGGCCGCGACGAGGCGTGATTTCTCGAGGCGTTTCAGTGAGCCATGAACCTGGGACGAGCTAAGGCCCAGCTCCAACGCGAGTTGGGCCATAGTGGGCCGGCGTCCGTGGCCGGTGACGAGTTTGGCGAGCACCAACACGTCTTGAGGTTTCAGTGATGCCTGAAGCATTCTGTATTCTAGAATCACGAATACGGAATAGCAAGGCTGGTATACTCGTCTGATGTCCTCCTCAGAGAAATCCGCACAGATAGCCAATCCTCTTATCCGCAACGTCGCCATCATCGCGCACGTTGACCACGGCAAGACCACCCTCGTCGACGCCATGTTCCGCCAGGGCGGCGTCTTCCGCGCCAACGAACGCATCACCGAACGCGCGATGGATAGCAACGACCTCGAACGCGAGCGCGGCATCACCATCCTTGCCAAGAACACCGCGGTTCACTACAAAGACACCCACATCAACATCATGGATACGCCCGGCCACGCCGACTTCGGCGGCGAAGTCGAGCGCGTGCTGTCGATGGCCGACGGCGTCGTGCTGCTGGTCGATGCGGCCGAAGGGCCGCTCCCACAGACGCGTTTTGTGCTTCGCAAGGCTTTTGAGCGCGGCCTGCCGCCGATCGTCGTCATCAACAAGATCGACCGCGCCGACGCGCGGGCGCAGGAAGTGCTGAACGAGGTCTATGACCTGTTCATCGACCTCGACGCCACCGAAGAGCAGATCGAGTTTCCGGTGCTGTTTACCAACGGCCGGGCGGGGACGGCGAGCACCAGCCTTGAGGTGCCGGGAGAAGACCTGCGCCCGCTGTTTGACGCCATCATTGCCAATGTGCCCCCGCCCTGTGGCGACCCCAACGCCCCGCTCCAGATGCTGGTGTCGAATCTCGACTCCAGCGACTACCTGGGTCGCATTGCCATCGGCCGCATCTCCAACGGCCGGGTCAAGCTGAACAACCCGGTCGTCATCTGCAAGCTCGATGGCAAGTACAAGGAGACCAAGGTCACCAAGTTGTTCACCTTCGAGGGGCTCAAGCGCGTCGAGATCCAGGAAGCCAGCGCCGGTGAAATCGTCTGCCTCGCCGGCATCGACGACATCACCATCGGCGAGACGATTGCCGACCCCGAGAATCCCCAGCCCATTCCGCCGGTGGCCGTGGACGAGCCAACGGTGTCGATGATTTTCGGTGTCAACACCTCGCCCATGGCCGGTCGTGACGGCAACTATCTGACCTCGCGCCACCTCAAGGAGCGTCTCGAGAAGGAACTGCTGGGCAACGTCTCGATCCGGGTGGAGCCCACCGAGACGCCGGAACAGTTCAAGGTGTTGGGCCGCGGCGAACTGCAGCTGGCCATCCTGATCGAGATGATGCGCCGCGAGGGTTTTGAGATGCAGGTCTCACGTCCCGAGATTGTCATCAAGGAGATCGACGGCGTCCGCATGGAGCCGGTGGAAGAACTGGTCGTCGACGTCGCCGAGGATTTCCAGGGCGTGGTGATCGCGATGTGCGGCATCCGCAAGGGCACCATGACCAAGATGGTGAACAACGGCAGCGGCCGCGTGCGTCTCGAGTTCCGCATCCCGGCCCGCGGCTTGATCGGCTTTCGCTCGCAGTTCCTGACCGACACCAAGGGCACCGGCATCCTCAATCACATCTTCTCGGGGTGGGAGCCGTGGCACGGTCCGATTGCGGCGCGCGCGAACGGCACGCTGGTCTCGGATCGCACCGGCATCGCCACCGCGTATGCGATTGCCAGCATGCAGGAGCGCGGCACGATCTTCATCGAGCCGACCACACAGGTGTACGAAGGCATGTTGATCGGCGAGAACTCGCGCACCAACGACCTCGACGTCAATATCTGTCGTGAGAAGAAGCAGACCAACATGCGGTCGTCGGGCGCCGACGATGCCATTCGCCTGGTGCCGCCGCACTTGATGGGGCTCGAAGTCGCCGTCGAGTTCATCAACGACGACGAACTGGTGGAGGTCACGCCGAAGACCATCCGCCTGCGCAAGCGCATCCTGCAGCAGAACCTGCGTCCGCGCAAGTCTGACGATTAGCCGGAGCGAGATGGCGGGGCGGAGGAGGTCAGGCGGCCGGCGCCGGCTCCTCGCCGATCAGGATCAGGTCCACCGATACGTGGTGCCCGGCCCCTGAGATACACTAACTAGATATGTCCTCTGTTGAAGAGATTCGCCCGACCCGGCTGTGGCGCCTGATGCCACTCGACCTTCGTGTTGCCGCCGCCGGTGCCTTTTGGGCCGATGAGCAGGCCGCGCTTGAGCAAGCCGAAGCGGTCGCCCTGATCGCCCGCCAGATCAAGTTCCGCCCGCAGAGCATCATGGCGCTGCCTATCGCCAAGCGGGCCAGGCACCTCGGGGGCATCGTCCAGGTATCGGACCTGCTCGCCGCGCGCCTGGTCATTTCCTATCACCTTGAGCACCAGCGGCCCATGATGGGCGCGTTTCTCGATGCGCTGGGCATTGCCCACGAAGACGGCCTCATCAAGGACGAGTCGCCGGTGAAGCCCGAGGACGCAAAGCTGGACGAGGCCGTGAAGACCTTGTCGGCGGCGTATCCCAAGGCCAACGTCGCGCGTTACTTCTGGGCGCTGCTCTGGCAGGATTCGGAAACTTGGG
>CAMBHC010000291.1 GCA_945866285.1 Candidatus Sulfopaludibacter sp. SbA3
CCAGCACGGCCGCATCGGTGATGCGCGCCACGGCCGCCCGCCGCACCCGCGCGTCGGCATCGTCCTTGGCAAAGCCGCTGAGCGACGCGAGGTCACCCGCATCGGCCTCGTGCACGGCTTCAATGCGGATGTTGGGATCGGGATGAGTGGACTTGGACTGCGGACGGAGCTTGTCGAAGATTCCCATGGTGTTTCAGACCCCGGCGGCTCGGCGCGAGCCAGCCGGTGCCTTTCCTTTGGCTGTGTCTTACGTCAGGCGCCCATGACCATTCAGGGCGCACGTCGCACGAAATATGACCGGCATTATCTCACGGAGGCTGGTCGGCCCGACCGGCCCGACCAGCCTTGATTTAATCAATCCATTAATCTACATTAGTGGATATGGAACAGGCGTCCGCGCTCTATCGGCTCCTGGGCGACGAGGCCCGGCTGCGCCTGCTGCGCGTGCTGGACCAGGACCGCTTCAACGTGAAAGAGCTGACCGGCATCCTCGGCCTCGCCCAGTCGGGCGTGTCGCGGCACCTGGGCCTGCTGAAAGAGGCCGGCCTGGTGGTAGAAGAACGGGACGGCTCGTATAGCTTCTATCGCCTGGCGCCGTCGGTGCGCGACGAGCGCGCCGGCGCCCTGTGGCCCATGCTGCAGGGCCAGTTCAAGGACGCCGTGGGCACGGCCATGGTCAAGGCCGACGAAGCCCGCCTGCAGGAAGTGCTGCGGCTCCGGCGCGAGAACTTCGAACACAGCAGTGCCGATACCCGAGATGGCCGCCAGCTGGTCCCGGGCCGGAGCTGGGCGGCGTGGTCGCGCGCGCTGGGCTTGCTGCTGCCGCCCCTCGATGTCGCCGACCTGGGATGCGGCGAGGGCTACCTGACGGTGGAAACCGCCCGCTGGGCGCGGCGCGTGGTCGCCATCGACCGCTCGACCGGCGTGCTCGAGCGCGCCAAGGCGCTCGCCGCCCGGAAGCGGCTGACGAATATTACCTGGAAGAAGGGCGAGCTCGAGAAGCTCCCGCTCGATGACGGTGTGATGGACCTGGCGCTGTTGTCGCAGGCGTTGCACCACGCCGGCCAGCCGGCCGCGGCGCTCGCCGAGGCGGCGCGCATCCTGAAGCCGGGTGGCCGGCTGCTGATTCTCGACCTGCGGTCGCATGATGAGACCTGGGTCAAGGAGAAGCTCGGCGACCAATGGTTCGGCTTCAGCGACGACCACCTCACGGGCCTGCTGACCCGCGCCGGCTTCAAGGATGTGCGCGTCACGCTCGGCGCGCGCCGGACTCACGATCCCTTTGCCGTGCTCCTCGCGATTGGCACCAAGCCCGCGAAGGTCCGCAAGAAGAACTGACACAGGCATGAACACTTTTGACACGCTCGAACGCCTGCTCGCCACCCGCATTCTCGTCCTCGACGGCGCCATGGGCACCATGGTCCAGCGCCGCAAGCTGACCGAGGCCGACTTCCGAGGCACGCGCTTTGCGTCGCATTCGCACGACCTGAAAGGCAATAACGACGTCCTCGTCTTGACGCGCCCGGATGTCATTGCCGACATCCACGCGGAGTACCTGGACGCCGGCGCCGACATCATCGAGACCAACACGTTCAGCGCGCAAGCCGTGTCACAGGCCGACTACGGCCTGGAAGCGGTGTCGTATGAATTGAACCTGGTGGCCGCCCAGCTCGCCCGCCGTGTCACCGACGCGTGGACGGCGAAGACGCCGGACAAGCCGCGCTTCGTCGCCGGCTCGATTGGCCCGACGACCAAAACGCTGTCGATCTCTCCCGACGTCAACAACCCGGCGTTTCGCGCCATCACCTTTGACGCCATGAAGAACGCGTTCAAGGAGCAAGTGCGTGGCCTGATCGACGGCGGCTCACACCTGCTGCTGGTGGAAACGCAAATCGACACGCTCAACGCCAAGGCGGCGCTGGTGGCGGTGGAAGAGGCGTTTGCCGAGACCGGTAAGCGGCTGCCGCTGATGGTGTCGGCGACGCTCACCGACTTGAGCGGCCGCACGCTGTCGGGCCAGACGCTCGATGCGTTCTACGTCTCGATCGCGCACTGCCAGCCGTTCAGCGTCGGCCTGAACTGCGCCCTCGGCGCGCGCCAGATGCGCCCCTACCTGGCCGACCTGGCGCGCACGGTGCCGGGCCACGTCAGTTGCTACCCCAACGCCGGCCTGCCCAACGCGTTCGGCCAGTACGACGAGACGCCCGACGAAACCGCGGCGCTCGTCAAGGACTTCGCCGACAGCGGCTTCGTCAACATCATCGGCGGCTGCTGCGGCACTACTCCCGATCACATTCGCGCCATTGCCAAGGCGGTCGAGGGCGTCGCCCCCCGCACCTCAGCACTCAAGCACGTCAGCACCCCCGCACCCCAGCACCCCAGCACCCCCGCACCCGAGCACTACACGACACTGTCGGGTCTGGAACCGTTGGTGATTCGTCCGGATAGCAATTTCCAGATGATCGGCGAGCGCACCAACGTCACCGGCTCGAAGAAGTTCGAGCGGCTGGTGAAGGCGCTCGACTGGGCTGGTGCGGCCAGCGTCGCACTCGACCAGGTCCGCGGCGGCGCCAACATCATCGACGTCAACATGGACGAGGGCATGCTCGATTCGGAAGCGTGCATGACCGAGTTCCTGAACTACATCGGCACCGAACCCGAGATCGCCAGGCTGCCGATCATGATCGACAGCTCGACGTGGTCGGTGATCGAGGCCGGCCTCAAGTGCGTGCAGGGCAAGGCGATCGTCAATTCGATCAGCCTGAAGGAAGGCGAAGCCGACTTCCTGGCGAAGGCGCACCTGGTGCGTCGCTACGGCGCGGCGATGATCGTGATGGCGTTCGACGAAAAGGGCCAGGCCGACACGGTCGAGCGCAAACTCGAGATCTGCACCCGCGCCTACAAGCTGTTGACCGAACAGGCCGGCGTCGATCCGTCCGACATCATCTTCGACCCGAACATCCTGGCCATTGCCACCGGCCTCGAAGAACATAACGACTACGGCAAGTACTTCATCGAGGCGACGCGGCAGATCAAGCAGGCCTGCCCGGGGGTGAAGATCAGCGGCGGCGTCAGCAACCTGTCGTTCTCCTTCCGCGGCAACGACGTGGTGCGCGAGGCCATTCACTCCGCGTTCCTGTTCCACGCCATCAAGGCCGGCATGGACATGGGCATTGTCAATGCCGGGCAGCTGATCGTCTACGAGGACATCCCGAAAGATCTGCTCGAGCACGTCGAGGACATCATCTTCAACCGGCGTCCGGACGCAACCGAACGCATGGTCGCGTTCGCGGAGCAGGTGAAGGGCTCGGGCACCAAGCGCGAGAACGACCTGAAGTGGCGCGAGGGCTCGGTCGAATCGCGGCTGTCGTACGCGCTGGTGCACGGCAACGTCGACTTCATCGAGGTCGACGCCGAAGTGGCGCGCGCCCAGTATGGCCGACCCCTGCTGGTGATCGAAGGACCACTGATGGACGGCATGAAGGTGGTCGGCGAGCTGTTCGGCGCCGGCAAGATGTTCCTGCCGCAGGTGGTGAAGAGTGCCCGCGCCATGAAGCGCGCCGTCGCCTACCTGGAACCGTTCATGGCGGCCGAGAAGGCCGAGCGGCTCGCCGCGGGCGGCGCCACCGAGCGCAGCAACGCCGGCAAGGTGCTCACGGCCACGGTCAAGGGCGACGTCCACGACATTGGCAAGAACATCGTCGGCGTGGTGCTCGGCTGCAACAACTACGAGGTCATCGACCTCGGCGTGATGGTGTCGTGCGACAAGATCCTGCAGGCGGCGATCGACCACGAGGTGGACATGATTGGCCTGAGTGGCTTGATCACGCCGTCGCTGGACGAGATGGTGTTTGTCGCCTCGGAGAT
Organism: Candidatus Sulfopaludibacter sp. SbA3; assembly: GCA_945866285.1. Lineage (GTDB taxonomy): Bacteria > Acidobacteriota > Vicinamibacteria > Vicinamibacterales > UBA2999 > 12-FULL-67-14b. The sequence goes on from CAMBHC010000291.1 coordinate 3,868, forward strand.
GGAGCGCCGCAAGATGACCCTGCCGCTGCTGATCGGCGGCGCAACGACGAGCCCGCAGCACACGGCGGTCAAGATCGCCCCCGAATACTCGCAGTCGACGGTCCACGTGGCCGACGCCTCTCGCGTCGTTGACGTGGTCGCCAGCCTGATCAAGCCGGAGCTGAAGCCGGCGTTCGACCAGGCCAACCGCGCGCAGCACGTCAAGCTGCGCGAGCAGCATGCGGGCAAGCGCGAGCGGCCGACGCTGTCGATCGAGAAGGCCCGCGCCAACCGCCTGACGCTCGACTTCTCAGGTGGAGGCCACCCTTCAGGGTTGCCTGTCCCCGCCTTCACCGGCCTCAAGAAGGTGGACGTCGCGCTGGCCGACCTGGTGC
>CAMBHC010000292.1 GCA_945866285.1 Candidatus Sulfopaludibacter sp. SbA3
CACGCGCCGACCGCGGCCGCAGTGCCGAAGAGCCCGGCATGACCGGCCACGCCATCGAGGGCCACGCCATTCTCGTCGTGCACCTCGCCGCGGCGCTCGTCGCCGTCTGCAGTGTCTTCGGTGGGAGCCGTTCTCTCGAGCCACGACGCGGGTGGGCGGAACCCGATCTCGACCGCCGGCCCGAGTTCGCGCGCACGCCACTCATCAAACTGTCGATCGAGTGATTGCTCGGCGGCGTGCTCGATCGCAAACCCCAGCAACATGAAGCCCGGGTCGCTGTAGACCGATTGCGTGCGCGGCACATAGGCCAGCGGCTCTTCGCAAATCGCCACCTCGAACGAGGCGCGGCCGCGCCGCCGCTCCCAATAGGGGCGATGACCCGGCAGGCCGGAGCAGTGCTCGAGCAAATCCTGGCTTGTCACCGGCTGGCGTTCGTCACCGGTCCAGGACGGGATCCAGTGGCGCACACGATCATTCAGCCGCATGCGTCTGCTTTGCACTTCTCCGACCATGAGCGCGGTGGTCGCCAGTACCTTGGTGAGTGAAGCGAGGTCGTACACGGTATTCGCAGCGACTGTGGGCGCGTCGGGCGCGTACGTCTGGGCACCTCGGACGATCGTCGTCACGGCGCCAGCGGCGCGGCCGATCTCGACGACCGCACCTGGAAAGACGCGGTGCGCGATGGCTCGATCGAGGACGCTGGCGACGGTTGGGTAGTGCGCGGGCACGATCATCACCGCGAGACGATCGAGCGCGTCCGCATCATCGACAGTGCCCCCGCCACCCCGCACGTCGTGACCGCACCGATCAACACGTACCAGGTGAAGGCGACCGGCGTGCCCCACCACACGGCCGTCATCACCACTAGTCCGGCCACCATGCCCCAGAAGGTGTCGCGCTCGCTCACCGTTGGCGCCAGCGTGCCCAGGAGGAACGCCCCCAACACCGATCCCGACGCGAACGACAACACCGCCAAGCCGGCGTCCAGCACCGATCGCTGCATCCACTGCGCGCCGATGGCGACGGCCAACTGCACGATGCCCCAGCCGACCGTCGCCAGCTTCGAGACGCGCATCTGCGTGGGCTGGTCGGCGGTGGGGTTGAAGTACGGCAGGTAGAAATCGCTTACCGTCGTGGCGGCCATGGCATTCAGGGACGGCGACAGTGCCGCGGCCACGATGGCCGCAACAATGAAGCCGGCCAGGCCGTTGTGCAGCTCACTGACGACGAAGATGGGCAGGATTTGATCGGCGCGCGACAGCGTCAGCGGCACCGGGACGTGCTGGTAGTACGCGAACAGCATCACGCCGATCAGCAGGAACAGGACGAACTGCGCGAACACGATGAAGCCGCTGAGAATCAAGCCGCGCGAGGCCTCTTTGGCGCTGCGGGCCGAGAGCAGGCGCTGCACCAGGAACTGATCGGTGCCGTGCGTTGACAGTGTCAGCGCGACGCCGCCGAACAGGCCGGCCCAGATCGTGTACGCCCGGGACAGGTCGAAGGCCGGGTCGAACACGACGAACCGTCCGGTCTCCTGCCCGACGCGGACGACTTCGGGCCAGCCCCCCGGAATGCGGCCCAGCAGCGACCAGGCCACGGCCACGGCACCGGCAATATAGACAAACATCTGCACGACGTCGGTCCAGATCACCGCCGACACGCCGCCGCGCATGGTGTAAACGATCATGGCGGCGCCGAGAACCAGGACCACGCCGGTCACCGGCACCTGCGTGACGATCGAGATGACGAGGGCCGTCGTGAACAGGCGAATGCCGTCCGCCAGCGATCGCGTAATGAGAAAAATCACGGCGGCGAGCGTCTTGACCCTGGTGCCGAAGCGCCGCTGCAGCAGCTCGTACGACGTGAACAGCTCGCCGCGAAAGTAGGCCGGGATGAACAGGATGCTGACGAGGACGCGGCCGATGATGTAGCCGATGGCCAGCTGCAGGAACGTCATGTTCCCGCCATACGCCTGCGCGGGAATGCCGATGAACGTCAGCGTGCTGGTCTCGGTGGCGACAATCGTGAAGCAGATGGCCCACCAGGGCACACTGCGGTCGGTCAGGAAATAGTCACGCGTGGTCTTCTGGTATCGGGCGAACCACGAACCAAAAGCGGTGATGGCGAGCAGGTAAACGCCGATGACGGCGTAGTCGGCCGCGGACAGCGACATGAGTTAGCCCGCAGTTTAGTGCGAACCGGCCCCGAATGCCGTACGCCCCAGTTCGCTGAGGGATCCGGCGCTGTTGGGGGGAGCAATCAGGGCGTCGTACGAAAACAGGATCACGCCGCCCGCCCCGAGCTTGCGCGCCGCGGCAATGTGCTGCAGCGTCTGTGCGGGCGTCAGGCGGTAGGCGCCAATGCCGGCCCACACCGGCACGTTGCCGGCGTAGTCGCGTGCCGCCGTGATCTGCTGCGCGAACACCCCGGCGTCGGTGGTGTACGCCATGGGACACAGCACATCGAGCAGCGACTGGTCGAGCCATCCGCGCCAGTCTTGCAGGCGCGAGTCGTTCGCCTGGCGGGCGTCGGGAACAACGGCGGCGCTGACGATGGTTCCCGGCCGTGCCGACTTGACGGCCGCTCGCACCTTGACGACAAGTTCGGTCAGGCCGGAACGGCGGAACTCGTCCCAGCGTTCGGGGAACAGGTTTGGGTAGGCCGCCGGATCAAGCACTTCGCGGGCCGCGGCCGCGCGTCGTTCCTTGTCGGTGAGGTCGGGGAGAATCGTGGTCTTGAACAGCTCGAGTGCTGCCGGGCTGTAGTCGAATTTCTCGTTGGGAAACCTGACGTAATCCAAGTGGACGCCATCGACGGCGTACTTCTCGACCAGTTCGCCGACCACCGCTGCCACGTGCGCCTGCGCGCCAGGATGCACGGGCGAGGTGTACAAGCCCTCGACTTCGGCCGCGTGGGCGCGGGTCCAGCGCGCCAGCCGGCCAATGTAGGCGGGGCTGCGCACGTCCACCTTCTTCATTTCCGCCGCGAGTTCGAGTGGGACCATCAGCCACTCGGGGGCGCGGTAGATCACGTGCTCGCGCGCCGACGGCAGGCTCACCGAATTGGAGACCAGGTTTACGGCCACCCAGGCATGGACCTTGAGGCCCGCGGCATGGGCATCCTCCAGCACGGTGGCGAGCGGATCAAACGCCGGCTTGGCGGCCAACTCCGACGCGCGCGGCTCAACGGTCCCGTTGTAATAGGAGTCGCCGCGCCCGCGAACCTGGACGACCAGCGTGTTGAAACCGCCGGCAGTCGCGGCGCTCACCAACTGGCGAATGCTCTCGGGAGAGGTCAGCGTCGTTCGCGTCACCCACAAGGCGCGTGTCTCCACCGTCGTGGTGGACAGGCCTGCGGCTGCTGTGGCTGGCGCAACAGTCTGCTGGGGCGCCGCCGCAACTTCGCGAAACGATGTCGTGACGCAGAGGCTGGCGAGCGTCAGCCAAAAGGCGGCGCGCGCCACCACGGGGGGAGTGGTGCGGAGCATGGACAACACATCAATTTAGCATGCCTGCTGCCCGGCAGCCGGCGGCGCTCGGGCGGTAAGCTAGAAGGATGCATGTGCTGGGCATCGACGCCGGGGGCACCAAGACCGTGGCGCTTCTCGCGGATGCGAATGGCGTGGTGCTCGGTGAAGGCCGCGCCGGCGGCGCCAATCTCCAGGCGCACGGCGAGCTCGAGGTCGAGAAGGTCCTGCACCACGTCATCGACCTCGCCCGCGAAGGGCACGGCGCCACGCCGGCCGCGGTTTGCCTCGGCCTGGCCGGGGTCGACCGCGACGGCGACGGCGAGGTGATTCGCAGCATCATGCGGCGCCTCGGATTTCGCGAACGCACGCTGATCGTGAACGACGCATTGATCGCACTGGTAGGGGGCGTGCCGCTGCGGCAGGGTCGTGACACCGTGAGCCAGGGCGTCGTCTTGATCTCGGGTACCGGCTCGATCGCCTATGGTGTCAACAGCCGGGGCCAGGCCGCTCGGGCCGGCGGGTGGGGCACGTCGCTTGGCGATGAGGGATCCGGGTACTGGATTGGCCGCCGGGCGTTGAAGGCCGTGGCGCGCGACGCCGATGGTCGGGGGCCCCATACCCGTCTCACGTCGTTGGTGCTCGCGCATTTTTCCTTGTCGCGACCCGAACAGCTGGTCTCGGAAATCTACGACCACGCCACGGGAAAGCGCGCCATCGCCTCGCTCGGCCAGACCGTC
>CAMBHC010000293.1 GCA_945866285.1 Candidatus Sulfopaludibacter sp. SbA3
CTTAGCATCCGTTCGGTAGTCGTTACTGCGCCAGGGGTAAGCGAGCCCCTTTATAACGGCACCGGAAGCGGACAATTCGCGACGACTGCCATCGTCGCCAATGTGATCCTGACCGCCACCGTCACCGACTCTGCCGGGAACAGATCGACCGCTCAGCTGGTCACGAAGTAGAAGCGGCTGCGGTCGTACAACAGTAAAGGGCCGGAGTGCGATTCGCACCCTGGCCCTTTCTATTTGCCCAACCACCCGGTCCGCCTGAAGGCGGACGCTACATTCTCCTAATTCCAGTCGGCGTAGCGCGTGCCGTCCAGCGCCGTGCGGTCTGACCCACTCTTCACGTCGTAGATTCCCACCTGCGACGCCGGGTTGTTCGCGTCCGGCTCGGCCTGCGTCGTCGTCCACGTGTCCTTCGACTTGGTCATCGGGTCGGTGGGCACTTCACGAATGTAGCCCTCGGACGACAGCTCCGCGAGGTCGGACGGATACTTGTTCTTGTCGGCGTAGAACTGGTCGACGGCGTCGCGCATGCGGAACAGGTTTTCCTTCAGCACGGCTTCTTCCGCCCGGGTGACGCTTTGCCGGTATTGGGTCATGCCGACGGTGGCGAGCACGACGATGAGGGTCATGACCACCAGTAGTTCGATCATCGTGAACCCGCTCGAGCGTGCCCACATGGGTCGTGATTGCTTCATCTCAGTTCCAGTCCCGATACTTTGAGCCGTCCAGCGCCGTGCCCTGATTCTTGGAGTACACGTCGTAGACGTTCTGCCCGCTCCAGCTCGAGGAGTCGGGTTTGTCCTGGTACGCGCGCAGCCCCCATTCGTCGTCGCCCATCGTCGGGTCCATGGGAATGCGGCGCAGGAACTTCAACTTGCGGCCGGTGGCGTCGTTGGCCACCGACACGCCGTCCACCAGCGTCTGCAAGTCGGGCGGATAGCCCTCGCTGTTGGCCTTCAGTTCCGTGGTCGGAATCTGGCCGGCATCGGCCGCGTCCTTGAACTTGTCGATCGCCGTCCGCATGTCGCGCAACACGCGACGCAGTTCGGCTTCCCGGGTCCGCTGGATCGTCACCCTGGCGAGCGGCTGAATCGCTGACGCGAGAATCAGCACGATGCTGGTCACGACCAGCAGCTCGATGAAGGTGAATCCCCGTTGCGTCATTACCGCACCGTAATGCCAGCCGGCAAGAACTGCAGCGCCGCGCTGGCGCCGCCAGGAACACTGGCCGACCCGGTGACGGACAACGAACCGGTACCCACCGCGACGGGCTCAATCAGCAGCGCCGCCAGCAAGCCTGCACTGGATGCGCCGGTCTGGTCGCCGGGCCGCGTGATCACGATGTCCACACGTCCACTCTTCTCGTCCACCTGGCTGGTGAACGCCGGCGTCACACCACCTTGGCGCATGAAGGTGCCTTCCTGGACGCTACGGACCCGCACCAGGGCCGGGTTGTAGGTCAGCGAGATCGTGAGGGTCGAGACCCGCGTGGCGCCGGCCACGGAAATCGGCACGGTATACGGGCCACTGCCCATGCGCATCTCACTCGGTGGACTCACCGTGATGCGCGCCGGCATGGACGCTTGCGGCGGCACGGGTGTCGTCGGTGCGGCCGGCGATGGCGCCGCCGCCAACGCGGCGGGCGCAGGCGGGGGCGCGACCGGCGGCGCGATGGTCACTGGTTCCTCGGGAGGCAGCGCGGCCGCCACGGCCGCCACGGGTGGCGCCGGTGTCGGCAACACCATGCCCGGAATCGGTGAGCTGCCAGGCGGCGGAACCGGTCGCGGTCCACCACCAGGCAAAACGGGAGCGACGGCCGGCTGCATGCCCGCCTGCGCGGCCGGCGACGGCGCCACGCCTGGCGTCGACGGCGCCAGGGGCACCGCCGGAGTTGGTGCCGGTGCGGGTGCCGCCACGGGCGTGTCGCCGCCAATCACTGCCGGCGGGCCACCCAGCGTCATGTTGCTCTGCGTCCCGATGTAGATCGGGCTCAGGTCCGACGCCTTCAGCTCGTGCGTCCGCAAGATGCGCGGCGTCAGCAGCATCACGATGTCGGTCTGCTTAATGGTCTTGTCGTTGTTCGAGAACAACTGCTTCACGATCGGCAGCCGCATGATGCCGGGAAAACCCGTCAGCGAATTCCGTTCGTCTTCACGCAACAGGCCGGCCAGCAGGTTCGACTCGCCGTCGCGGAGGCGCAACTTGGTCTGCACCTTGCGCGAGAAGAACGACGGCAGGTTCTGGCCCGCGATGTTGGTGTCCTGGCCGCGCGCGCTGTTCTCGATGCTGATTTCCAGGATGATGTCGCCGTCGTAGGTCACGCGCGGCGTCATGTCGACGATGATGCCGATGGTCCGGTAGCCGTACGACGTCAGCGGGTTGGCCGAGGCGCCGCCGGCGGCCAGTGGCGTGAACGTGGTGCTCGGGACGGGCACGTCTTCACCCAGGTTGAGCGACAGCTTCTGCCCCTCGGTGCCGCGCAGGTTGGGCTTGGCCAGCACCTTGGTCTGCGAGTCGCTCTCGAGGAAGCGGACGACGGCGGACGGCACCGACAAGTAGAAGTCGTTGGTGCTCACGCCTCGGGAAATCGTGTTGAGGTTGAACGGCTTGGCATCGGTGCCCGGCACCGCCTCTGGCGCGAAGTTCAGCGCCGCCGAGTAGCTGCCCAGGTCCAAGCCGTAGCGCTTCGCGCGCTCGCGGCTGACCTCGAGAATCTGCACGTTGACCGACACTTCCGCGCGCGGCTTGTCGTTGGCCTCGATAATCCGCTCGGCCACTGCCACCACCGCCGCGGTAGCACGGATGGTGATGGTGTTCGCCGTCTTGTTGGGAACAATCTGCGGCTGAATCGCCATGCCCGCGACGCGCAGCATGCCGGTGAGCAAGGTCTGCATTTCCGTCGCATCAGCGTTGGAAATGAAGAACGTGCGAATCACCTGGTCTTCGTACTGCGTCCGCTTCTGCGTGCTGTCAGCCGCCACGATGATGGTCCGCTCGTTCATCACCTTGTAGAACAGCTGGTTCGAAATCATGATCTGCTGCAGCGCCTGCTCCAGCGACACGCCTTCGAGCTTGAGGGTGATCGCGCGGTCCTGGAAATCTCGATCGAACGTGACGTTGATGCCGCTGTAGTTCCCGATGAAGCTCAGGATCTCGCGCAGGCTGGTGTTGATCAGGTTGACGATCAGCGGCTCGGGGTTGGTCGGGCTGAGCACCGGCTCGACGCTGCGGCGCGCCTGCTGGCGCAGCTTGTCGATCTCGGGCCGCGGCGTCGCCGCCTCGATCCGGTCGCGCAGCATCCGCTCGAGCTCGGCCGCCTTGGCGGCCATTGTCCGGTTCGACGGCTCGAACTCCATCGCCTTGGTATAGGCGCGCAATGCTTCTTCCGGCTGGCCGGTCGCCTCGAACTGGCGCGCCTTGTCGGTGTATTGGCTCGACGCCATCAGCATGGCGCGCTCGAGCGCAATCTTGTAGTCCGGACGGTCAGGGTCGTCTTGCAGCGCCTGCCGATAGAAGCCGACGGCCGCTTCCCAATCCCCGGCCTGCCCTGCTGTCTCGCCGCGCGCGAATGACCGGCCGGTGGCACAACCAGCGGCCACGACGGCCGCCAGGGCCACCACAACAACACCGTTTGCGAAACGCCTCATCATCATTCGCTCTACTGCCCTGTCAATCGAATCACTTGCCGGCCTCGCCCGTCGAGGTAGGTCACTTCAACGGATTCGGTGCCGATCTTGACGATGCGGTAGCGGCCATCAATGGTATCGCCCTCTTTGCCGTACATCGTGACCTTCCCATCGCTCAACACCGCCCACTTCACCCCGCTGGCCCGCTCGACCAGCGCAATGAACTTCAGCGGGATGGGCGGCGCCGGCGGTGGTCCGGCCGTTACTGGTGGCGCCACCGGCCGCGTCATCTCTGGCGTCGATGCGACCGGTCGTGGCGGCGGCGCCACCACCTTCGGCTGAAAGCGGAACGGATTCCGCGTCGTCCCGCTCGGTTCACTGCGGCCGGCCTGCAACGTGTCGAGCCTGATCGGCGTGACGCCCTCAGGCGTCACCACTCCCGGCTTGCTGCGTGGCACCCGGGCACGCGGCGCAACCACCGCCTCACTCGCCGGCGCCACCGGCCGCGTCTGGTACCAGACCGCCAGGGCCCGCACAATGATGACGGTGCCAACAATCCACAGGCG
>CAMBHC010000294.1 GCA_945866285.1 Candidatus Sulfopaludibacter sp. SbA3
CGTGTTCGGACGCGGCGCCATTGAGCCAGCGCCCCGTTTTAAAATACTCCGCAACTCGGTCTATTCGCTCCTGAATGCTGTCGATTGACTCGAGCTGCGCGGTCCAGTTGGCGGCGCCGGAAAATTTTGGCGAAGTTCTACCACTCGCGATGACACCCCCTGGGGGCAAGGGGTGGGGGGCCGTCTCCACAATGTCTCCACGACGGGGGACGATCCGCGGCCACAACGGTCCGATCCCGTACACGCTTGTCGACTCGCCAACTCACATGTGGTCAGACGCTTAGGACCAGAACCGCTGCGCCATCAGCCACTTACGAAACGCTGGGCGGCAGGGTTCGAATCCCTGCCTCCCAGCCAGCCTTCGCTCACGCTTCGCGTGAGCTACGGCTAGGCAGGCTCTTGTCGCCTAGCCGAATGCGAACGAACCGTACGCGAAGGCTGTCTCGACGTAGCCGCGAAGCGGCGAAGTCGGACCTCTGACAGCGCGAGCGAGTCGGACCACGGTGCAGATTTCGCGACGCATCGGCGCGTTCAAGATCGAAGCATCTGCGGCCGGTGCGCCCTACGCCGCCGTGAGCAAGTGGTCGCGCGTCATTACCAATTTAGACAATCGCTTCTCAGGTCTGCCAAACTAGATCTGGATGGCCACGACCAAGCGCGAATCGGGCGGAACACAACCAGGCAGACGCGGCGTCATTGCCCCGATACTCCTGACGGTTGCCTTACTCGCTGCGGCCGGCGCGGTCGTCTTCTGGTCGATATCGCCGGCCAACACCCTCGGTAACCTGGAACACGAGGAAGAGTCAGCTTTCTCGCGAATCCGTGTTCGCCGCGACGGCGACGTCCGCGCCATGACCTTCGTGCGCGGCTACGGGCAGGAGGTGGTACAGAGCCGCGTCAACCTGACCGCGCCTCACACCCTGGTGGCGCCGTACGCCCGCGCCATGTTCGCGAGCTATCTTTACCAGCCTCAGCCGAAGCGCGTGTTGATCGTCGGCCTGGGCGGCGGCGCGATGGTCCACTTCCTGACCCATCACGATTCGCAGGTGCAGATCGACGCCGTGGAAATCGACCCGGTCGTCGTGCGGCTCGCGGATCAGTACTTCAACGTGCGCGCCGGCGGGAACGTTCGCGTGCATACCGCCGACGCGATGGCGTTCATCGAAGCCACGACCGATCGCTACGACCTGATCCTGATGGACGCGTTCCTGCGGCCGTCGAGCGACACCGACGCCACCGGCGTGCCCACCGGTCTCAAGACGGTGGCGTTCCTCAACCGCTTGAGGCAGGCGCTGACCCCCGGTGGGGTCGTCGCGTTCAACATCAACGAACACGAACACATGACCGACGACATCGCCGCGGTCTCGGCCGCGTTTGGCCACGCCGCGGTCTACCGCTGCCCGCCCTCGGACAACAAGGTGGTCATCGCAACCGAAGGAGCCCTGGCGACGGACGAGCAACTGCGCGCACGCAGCCGGGAGCTGGATGCGCGCTTCGGCGGTACCCTGCCGTTCGCCGAGGTCTTGCGGAACCGGGAATAACGCGCCTGGCCGGAGGCAATGTCGTGATCACTGCCTACTTGGGCGTCACCTTCAGCAGCGTGCCGTTGGCGCCTTCGGTGAGCACGTAGACCGCGCCGTCGGCAAACACCTGCACGTCACGGATGCGCGCGTTGAGGTCCATCAGCAACGGCTCCTCGTTGATCACCTTGTCGTCCTTGCCAAGCTCGAGCCGGAACAGGGCCTGGCCCGCCAGCGCACCCACCAGGGCGCTCGTCTTCCACTGCGGAAAGAGGTTGCCCTTGTAGAAAGCCAGGGCGCTAGGCGCGATCACGGGATCCCAGTAATAGCGCGGCTGCTCCATGCCGGGCTTCTCCACAATCGCCTCACCGATCTTCGTGCCGGGGTAGTTGATGCCGTGCACGATCACCGGCCAGCCGTAGTTCTTGCCCTTCTCGATCACATTCAGCTCGTCGCCGCCCCGGGGGCCGTGCTCCGTTTCCCACAGCCGGCCGTCGGGCGCGAAGGTCAGCCCCTGCGGCGTCCGGTGGCCCATGGTCCACGTGCCCGGCAGTCCCAGTGATGGATTGCCCGGTGCCGGCTTGCCATCGGGCAGGATGTGAATCACCTTGCCGAGGTAGGTGTCGAGCTGCTGGGCCTGCAACGGCAGTGGATCGCCGGTCGAGCGATCGCCCACCGAGACGAACAGCGTGCCGTCCTTCGGGTCGATGGCAATGCGCGAGCCCGACTGCGACACCGCGCGATTGGTGAACGGGGCGGCCTGGAAGATGGTGGTGACGTTCGAGATCGTGCCGGCAGTCTCGTCCAGGATCGCGCTGTCAACCGCGTGCGCGCAATTCTGGGCGTCGATGTTCCGCAGGTAGACGAAGAAGATGCGATGGTTGGTGGCAAAATCCTTGTCGAGCGCCACGTCGAGCAGACCCGCCTGGCCGCGGAAGTACACCGGCGGCATGTTCGCCGTGATCGTGTGCAGCGAGGACCCGTCCTTGTTCAGGATCCGCAGCCGGCCCGCCTTCTCGGTAATGAGAAAGCGGCCACTCGGCAGCTGCTCCACGGCCCACGGCATCTCGAGGCCGCTGGCGATGGTCGTCACCTCGACGCCCACCGTCTTGCGATACGGCGCACGGGTCTGACCGGGGAAGACCGGATGATCGGTGTCGAGCTCTGGTGCGCGGCGGTCGACGGGCTGCCCTTCGACAGTGAACTTCTCAAACGTCCGGCGCGCCGACGGAGCGGGCGCCGGGGCCGGCGGGTTCTGGGCCAGCGCGGGAGCGGGAAGCATCGCCAGGCCGGCGACCACGTAAGCAATAGCAAGTCGTGTCATGTCAGTCTCCGTTGTACTACCAAGGTCATCCGTTCCGACGCTGCGAATACGAAGTATAGCGGCTGCCGTGACCTGGTGACGTTCGAGACCGCGGACGATACCGGACCACGATCGCGCGCGCGGACGATCTTCTATCTCGGCCTGATCGGTCTCGCGCTCTTCGAACTGGCGAAGGTCTACTTCATCATGCCCATGCCGGGCAGCCAGCGCATCAAGAGCCTCGACGCAGCGTACGCGCGGCACGTCTCCGCGAAGCGTCAGCCTCGTTGATGAGAACAGCGTCGTGGTGTGGCGGCAGGCGACGGGTACGGCCGTGACCGGGCCGCTCAAGGGCACGAGCCTGGCCGAAGTCAGTTCCGTACAGTTGACGCTGCGCCAGTTTCTCGCGCTGCACCCGAATGCCATGGTGATGCAGCCCGATCCAGCGTTTGTTTCCGATTACGACACCGAAGGACGCTTCGAGCGGGGCCTGGCAAGCAAGGCCTACGACTGGAACGATCTAAAGGCGCGCCACGTCATCAACGACAGCGTCGGCGGTACCCCGATTGTGCTGGCGCTGTCGGAAGACGGCCAGGGCTTCGTCGCCTTCGAACGCCCGGCCGACGTGCCCGCCTTCGCCATCGCTGGTCCCGTGCTCGTGGCCAACGGCCGCTCCTACGATTTCTCCGGCCAGGACGTCACCGGTGCCGCCCCTGCCCTCACGCCGATTGCGGCGTCGCAGGAGTTCTGGCATAGCTGGCTCTCGTTCCATCCGGCCACGCAGAAAGGCGAACCCGCCGGCGCTGACCCGCGGGAGTGACGGTCAGGCGCCGCGTGCTGTCGCAGTCCTCGCAGGAGTGGTTCAGATCGAAACCGGGAACCGGGAATACTTCTTCGCACGCCTCAGGTCGTTGGGCTTTCGAATTCGATGTTGCGGCCGCGCTCAGGACCGTGCCGTGGCGGCGTTGCGGCCGTCGATCAGCGTGAGGCCCCGCGCACAAGGCGGAAGCCGGTATGGCTCGCACCCGTAGACGGCTCGCCCTTCCCTCGCGTGCCCGGCCGGTAACGGCCGCAGTACTCGTCGGTACAGAGGAACGACCCGCCCTTCTGCACCCGCTTGGGCACGCCGGGCTCGTCGGGATCCAGGCTGCTCGCCGGCCCTCGCGGGTCGCGCACCGGTCCGGCCGTTAGCAGCGTACGATAGTAGTCGGCCCGATACCAGTCGGCCACCCATTCCCAGGCGTTGCCCGACATGCCGTAGATCCCGAACGCGTTTGGCGGAAACGCCCGGACCGGCGACGTCCCCGCGAAGCCGTCGGCGGCGCTGTTGGTTGACGGGAAGTGTCC
>CAMBHC010000295.1 GCA_945866285.1 Candidatus Sulfopaludibacter sp. SbA3
CGCGCGCGCGCCCACGCCCTGGCCCCGGTGAAGCCGACCGCGCTGTTTGTCAGGCGCGGCGAGGTGGCCGAAGAAATCGCCCGGTGCGCCATGGCCGAAGGTTCCGGGCTGGTGGTCATGGGTTTGCGCGAGCCACCGCGGGGCCGACCCGGCATCATTGCCTCAGCGGTGCTGAAGACCGGCCGTGCCTTTGTGCTGGCGGTGCCGGACGGCTAGTTCGTAAACCCGGCGCAGACATTTGATTACAGGAGCGTTTGGGACCGCGCCTGTAGAATCCGTCGGATGCGAGCGGGACTGCGTCGAGTGATCTGCGTCATCTGCGTCATCTGCGCCTGTGATGTGTCGGCTTGGGCTCAGACGGCGTTTGATATCAAGACCATCGACCCCGAGACTTTCCGCGCCATCGCCGTCAAGCTGGCCGATGGCCAGCAGCCGAAGATTGACGGCAAGCTGACCGACGAGGCCTGGGCGCTGGCGCCGGCGCAGGGCAACTTCGTCCAGCGTGAACCGCAGTACGGAAAACCCTCGTCCGAGAAGACCGAGTTTCGCGTGCTCTACGACGACAAGACGCTGTATCTCGGCGTCTGGGTCTGGGACAGCGATCCGTCCGGCATCCTGGCCAGCGAGATGAAGCGCGACGCCGGATTGAACAAGGGCGATCAGCTCAAGATCACCATCGACACCTTCCACGACCATCGCAACGCGTTCTATTTCAGCACCAACCCGCTCGGCGCCTACAAGGACGCCAACACCGTCGAAAACGGCCGCACCATCAACTACGACTGGAACGCGGTGTGGGACAACAAGACGTCGGTCGACGACAAGGGTTGGTACGTCGAAATTGCGATTCCACTCGGCCAGTTGCGGTTCAAGACGACGATCGGCGAATCGCCCTGGGGCATCAACCTGTGCCGCATCCTGTTCCGCAAGAACGAGGAGTCGTATTGGGTGCCGTTTCCACGTGAGTGGGGCGCCTCCGGCTTTGCGCGGGTATCGAACGCCGGCGTCCTGACCGGCCTCAAGGACTTGAAGTCGCGCCGCCGGATCGAGTTCGTGCCGTACGCCTTGCCGACGGCCGCGCGCGACTACGTCGGGCACGACGAGGCCGACGTGGATGCGAAGTACGGTGGCGATTTCAAGTTCGGCTTGACCAACGACCTGATTGCCGACCTCACGTATCACACGGACTTCGCCCAAGTGGAAGCCGATCAGGAGGTCGTCAACCTCACGCGCTTCAGCCTGTTCTTTCCAGAGAAACGGCAGTTCTTCACCGAGAGCGCCGGTATCTTTGACTTCGGCAAGGCCGTGTCGGGACTGGGCGGCGAATCGGCTGCCAACGATCCGGGCCTGCTCGCGTTGTTCTACAGCCGTCGTATCGGCCTGGTCGATGGCCAGCAGGTGCCGATCATCGGCGGTGGCCGCGTCACCGGCCGGATCGGCGACTACGCGCTCGGCGTGCTGAACATCTCGACCGCGGACGAGACGTTGTCGACGCGACCGCTCGAGAGCGCCAACTTCACCGCCTTTCGCATCAAGCGCAATGTGCTGGCCAAGTCGAGCGTGGGCATGCTGTTGCTGAACAGTGCCAATGGCATCTCCGATTTCAACCGCTCGCTGGGATTCGACGCCGGTCTCGTCCTTGGCCGGTACGTCACCTTCACCAGCCTCTTCGCCAAGACGTTCTCACCAGACCAACCGGACTCAACCAATGCCGGCGTGGCTGACTTCTTGTGGAAGAGCGACAAGTTCAATTTCGGGACGCAGTACCAGGACATCGGCGAGCACTTCAACGCCGAGATGGGCTACATCCCGCGGCTCGATATTCGCGCCGGCAAGGTCAAGGGCGGCTGGACCCCGCGGCCCGGGTGGCGCGGCGTTCGCCAGTTGGTGTTCAGCGGTTCCGCCGACTACTTCGAGAATCACGCCGGCCGCGTCGACTCACGCACGCAGGACCTCTCGGCCCACCTGCAGATGCAGAACACCTCGGGTGCCACGGTCAGCATGGCGCACGAGTACGACAACCTGAGCACGCCGTTCACCACGGCCGGCACGGTGTTGCCGGCGCGTGCCTACACGTGGACGACGGCATCGGCCAGCTACTCGTTCGACCGCACCAAACGCGTCTACGCCACCATCGGCGGAGACGCCGGCGGCTACTACAGCGGTGACCGCCAGGCGTTGCGCGCCAGCCTCACCGTCCAGGTGAACAAGACGCTGCTGTTCGAACCGAACTACGCGCACAACCGCGTTCAACTGCCGGGCCGTGCCGACTATTCAAGCAACGTCCTGAATTTCCGCGTCAGCCACTCGTTTTCGCCGGACTTCTACCTGAAGGGCTTCATCCAGTACAACGACGACCGCAACACGGCGAGCTTTAACTTCATGTGGTGGTATCACTACAAGCCGGGCAGTGATTTGTACGTGGTCTACAACCAGGGGTGGGATATCGATCTGCCGTTGACCTCGCGCGAGATGCTCGATGCATCGTCGCGGATTCACAGCCGATCGCTGGCCGTGAAGATGACGTACTGGCTCGCCCGCTAGAGCGTACGGGCGAACCGTCACCCTCGAGATTCGTCCGCCCGATCCACCCGCCTGCGATTCCTTCGTGTAGTCGCCGCCGACCACGACGCCGTCGTTCCGATCCGCACGTGGTCGGCGCCTGAAAGCTCAGCGCGCGCCGCGACCGCCAGGGCCGGAAGCTTCGTTACGCTCCGGTCCGGCGCTGTCGCACCAACTCGATCACAATCGGCAGCGCCGAGACGCCGACGATGCCCATCGCGACGAGCGAGAAGTTGTTCTTGACCACCGGGACGTTACCGAACGCGTAGCCGGCGCCCATGCAAACGCCCACCCAGATGATGGCGCCGAGGATGTTCCAGAGCACGAACGTCGAGGCGGTCATCGACGCCGCGCCGGCGACAAACGGCACGAAGGTGCGAACGATCGGCACGAAGCGGCCCGAGGCCACGGCCATGCCGCCGTGCTTCTCGAAGAAGGCGTGGGCCTTGTCGAGGTGATCGCGGTTGAGCAGCTTATGGAGTGCGCCCTGGTAGTCGTGAGCGGAGAAGACCTTCGGCCCGATGATTCGTCCGACCGAGTAGTTGACCGCATCACCGGCAATCGCGGCCGCAATCAGCAGAAACGCCGTCAACCACGGGTCGAGCGCGCCCGTCGCCGCCATGGCGCCGGCGGCAAACAACAGCGAATCGCCTGGGAGGAAGGGCCAGATGATCAGGCCGGTCTCGATGAAGATGATGGCAAACAGCATGGCGTAAACCCACACGCCGTACTGCGCCACGAACTCCGCCAGGTGCACATCGAGGTGCAGAAACAAATCAACTACGTATTCCATGCGTTTGTATAGAGTAGTGCCAAAGGTGCCACGGGTGCCACGGGTGCCAGGGTGCTGCTAAGAGGCGACGCATGAAACCCAAACTGATTGCTCTGTGTCTGTGTGTCTCTGTGGCCGTTGTTTCGGCACAGGAGGGTCCGCCCAAGGATCCCAAGGCGACCCGGACCGCGGACCTTGTCGAACTGGTCAAGCTCGACCCGACGATCAAGCTGGATATCCGCTACGCCGGGTCCAATAACTTTCTCGGCAAGCCGGTCTACAAAGAAGCGCGCGCGTTTCTGCAGCGGCCCGCGGCCGAGGCGCTGCTGGCGGCGCACAAGGATTTGGCCCGCGCCGGTTACGGCCTGATGATCCACGACGGCTATCGTCCGTGGGCGATCACCAAGTTGTTCTGGGACATGACTACCGGCTTCCAGCGCGAGTTCGTCGCCGATCCGAAGACCGGCTCGAAACACAATCGCGGCTGTGCCGTGGACCTGACGATCTACGACCTGGCGACGGGGACGGTGGTGGAGATGCCGGGCGGCTACGACGAGATGACGCCGCGCTCGTACCCCGACTATCCCGGCGGCCCGCCGGAGGCCCGCGCCAAGCGCGACCTCCTGCGGAAGGCGATGGAAAGCCACGGCTTCACCGTGGAGTCCAACGAGTGGTGGCACTTCAATTTTCGCGACTGGCCGCTCTACCCGATTCTTGATATTGCGTTCGGGGAGATTAAGTAGGGCTTGAGGGCTTGGGGACTTGAAAACCAAGCCTCCAGGCCTCCAAGCCCCCAAGCCCCTAAGTCCCCCACACGTACTTCGA
>CAMBHC010000296.1 GCA_945866285.1 Candidatus Sulfopaludibacter sp. SbA3
AACAGGTCCGGCTTCATGTCCGCAACCTTGCTCGCCATGGCGCGGGCCTCTTCGGCGGTCGCGCCGGTGATCACCGCGCCGGCGACAAAGAGCCTGGCCCGGTCCAGTGGCCCGATGGCCTGCTCGTTCCGCAGCTCAAAGCCCAGCGCCTGGTCGTCGCCCAGGCTGAACACCGTGGTCACGCCGTACTGCGCGTAAGTCCTCAGCTGCCGGGTCAGGTTGTCACGGGTGTAAGACGCCGGCTCGGACCGCAGCCCCGTCGTCGCCGCGACGTGGCCATGCGCGTTCACCAGGCCGGGGAGCAGCGTCTTGCCCTTGACGTCCACTCGCGTGGCTCCCGCTGGCACGGCCGTCGCGGCGGGTCCGGCGGCGACAATGCGGCCACCGTCGATGATCAGGGTGCCGTTCTCGATGACGCGGCCGGTGCCGTCGATCAGCCGGCCGCCGACAAACGCGGTGACTTGCGCCGAGGCTACTTGGGCGCTGGAAAATATCAGGAGACAGGAGAGCAGGGCAGCAACGCGTCGCATGGGCAGAGACTATCATTCGCGGCCGACCTGTCTCGAGGAAGTCTGGAGGGCTGGCGTCCGGCATTCCAGGAGAGTCGAATGATAATATTCGGCGATGCCTTCCCTGCGGGTCCTGGTTGCCGATGATGAGCGGGTGTCGCGCACCGTGGTCGGTGCCATGTTGAAGAAGGCCGGGTACGAGGTCAGCTTCGTCTCGGACGGCGACCAGGCGTGGCGGCACCTGAGCGGCCCGAACCCGCCACCGATTGCGCTGCTCGACTGGGAAATGCCGGGATTGGCGGGCCCCGACGTCGTACAACGCCTCCGTGCGCAAGAAGCGCAAGCCCCGGTCTACATCATTCTGCTGACGTCGCGCGATTCCTCGGCTGACATCGTCACCGGTCTCAGGGCTGGCGCGAACGACTACGTCACGAAGCCGGCGAATGAGGATGAGCTGGTGGCCCGCGTGAATGTCGGCGCCCGCGTGGTCGAGTTGCAGATCGCGCTGGCCGAACGCGTGCGCAGTCTCGAAGAGGCCCTGGCCAACGTCAAGGCCCTGCAGACCCTGCTGCCGATGTGCGCGTACTGCAAGTCGATCCGCAATGACCAGAACTACTGGGAGAAAGTGGAGACCTACTTCCACGAACACTCGGGCGTGTCGTTCTCGCATAGCTATTGCCCGACCTGTTACGAACGGTTCGTCAAGCCCCAACTCGATGCGCTTGAAGACCTGACCAGGGCGCAGCGTGAGCAGAAAGGTCGCTGATGTCGCCGCCAGTGCTCGACCCAACGGTGCTCGAGAACCTGCGTCAGCTGACGCCGCCGGGTGCCCCCGACGTGCTGAAGGAAGTGCTGGAACTCTTTCTCGAGGACGTACCCGGCCGAATCGAGCGGCTTCGCGCCGCGTGGCAGGGCGGTAACGCTGTGGCGCTTCAGCGCGCCGCGCATTCCCTGAAGGGCAGTGCCGCTAACATCGGCGCCACCGCGCTGCTGGGGGTGTGCCGGCAGCTCGATGAGCTCGGCCGGTCCGGCGACCTGTCGAGCGCCGCGCCGCTGGTGACCGCGCTCGACGGAGAGTTCGCGCGCGTGCAGTCCGAGATCAAGACACTGATGACGTAAACAGGAGATGAAGAGATCAGGAGAATAGATTTCTCGTTGTCTCTTGCGCTCCTGCTGCTGGATTTCCGTAGCGCTTGAGATATTCGCGCAGCCGCAGCTTGCGGGCGGCGTTCTCGGACGTCATGTAACGCACCACGCCGTAAATTGGCCGCTCCGGAAACCACGGACGGTCGTAGCGTCCCAG
This sequence comes from Candidatus Sulfopaludibacter sp. SbA3, assembly GCA_945866285.1. GTDB lineage: Bacteria > Acidobacteriota > Vicinamibacteria > Vicinamibacterales > UBA2999 > 12-FULL-67-14b. Next base: position 1,813 of record CAMBHC010000296.1, read on the forward strand.
CACCCAGAAGATGCCGCTGTAGGAACTAGGGTCGCGGCCATCGAGCGCGTATTTGTTGTTCAGGTCAATCATGACCGCCAGCGCGTCGCGTGGCGTGGCCGACCACTGCAGGATCTTCTTGCCCCACAGCATGCGCAGGTAGTTGTGCATGCGTCCTTCGCCAACCAGCTGCCGCTGCGCGGCGTTCCAGAGTGCATCGTGTGTGCGCGCCTGCTCGAGGGCGGACAGGTCATAAACCCATTCGCGTTCGTCGCCGGCGTGCGCGTCCAGTGTCGCCAGGGCCCACGGCGGCAGTGACTCGAACCGGTCGTAGTCGTCGCGGTGGGCGCTGAAGTTGAAGCCGAGCTCACGCCAGGTAATCAACTGATCGAGAAAGGCTTCGGCGGCGGCGCCGACGCCCCACCAGCCCTCACGCGCACCCGTGGCGCGTCGCGGCGTGTCACCGAGCCATCCCTCGCGCGACATGAGGGCGGCGAAGGCCTCGTGCGACGACAGGTGACCCCAATGCAGGTACGGCGATAGTCCGCTCGAGGCGTCGTGGTCGGGATGATTGCGGCTGCCGGCGTACGCCGGCAGCCCGTTCGCGACGAAGGCGTCAAGCGCCGCTCGCGCGGCTGTCTCGCCGCCGCGCATGGCGACCGGCGTGACGCGCTGATCGATCGCCAGGTCACCGAGCGTGCCGCCGGCCGCGAGCCAGGCGAGCGCATCGGGCCAGCGTGCGGCCACGCCGGCCGGCAGGCTGGGCGGCGGTCCAGTGAGAGGTGCCAGGGGATCTTCGAGCGGCCGATGCGGCAGGTGTCGCGGCAGGGCGTCCTGCAGCATCCGCCGGAACGAGTATGCGGTGACGTGGGCCTTTGACGCGACGCGCATTGGGAGCAGGCCGTTGGAATCCACCGCCTCGAGCAACACCGGCAGTTGGCTGGCGGCCGCCGCCACCATGGCCGGGAGAAAAAACACGGGGTAGTCGTCCGTGACCACGACTGCGGCGTGTGCCGCCAGGGCGGCGAGTAGACCGCGGCCGTCGCCGTTGGCCGGCTCGAGATACGGGTGGTAATGCACGCCTGGACGCTGAAACCTTCGGGCCTGGTCGTGCATCCCATCGATGACGAACTGGTGAAAGCGGGCCGAAGCCCAGCGGTGGCCGGCTCGCAGCGCCTCCAGCACGACCAGCGGCTTGCCGAGGCGCACCGCGTGTTCGACAGCGCGCTGCAGCCCGAAGTTGTAGCGCGAGCGGCGGGCGGCGATCATCCAGTACAGGACGTAGTCGCCGTCCATGCGCACGGGTGCTCGGTTGAGCGTCGAGATCCGGTCGGTGGGGACCATTGCAGTTACAATACTTGGTAAGAAGATCCAGTCGTAAGACCCCTGAGTTAGCTCAAGGGATTCAACACATGAGGCTTGAAGAATGATCGTGCAGCGCTATCCGGAACCGTTCATCGCGCCCATGCGCGCAGAGTTAGCTGGCCTGGGCTTTGAAGATCTCAAGACGCCCGATGCCGTCGAGGCCGCGGTCAAGCAGGCCGGCACGACGCTGATCGTCGTGAACTCGGTGTGCGGCTGCGCGGCGGGTAAGGCCCGGCCCGGCATTGCGCTCGCCTTGCGCCAGGGCAAGCGCCCCGAGCACCTGACCACCGTGTTTGCCGGTGCCGATGTGGAAGCCACCGAAGCCGCGCGCGCGCACTTCGCACCGCACCCGCCGTCTTCGCCGTCGATCGGGTTGATGAAGGACGGCAAGCTGGTGTACTTGATGGAGCGCAAAGATATCGAGACCCGCTCGTCGGACATGATCGCCGCCGAACTGCAGAAGGCCTTCGAAAGCCACTGCTAAGGGCGGGCGGGTCTGAAGACCCGCCGCTACGCCCGCGAACGTAGAGGCGGGTCTTGAGACCCGCCTCTCAGACCCGCCTACCCTCCGCGGGTGTGCATCTCTAAATGCGGATCCCTGCGCAGGGTGCTCACCGGAATCAACGGTGAGCGCTCGCGCTGGGACAAACGTGCCTCGGCACCGCGGTCAGTTCGCGCGTGCCACACGCTGGTCACGAGGTCGCGCAAGGCCTCGTCGCTCACGCCGCCGCGCAGCGGTCCGCGCAAGTCCACCCCCCGCGCCGCATACAAGCACAGGTACCAGAGCCCATCGGCCGTCAGGCGGCTGCGGTCGCACGACTTGCAGAACGGTTCCGTGGTCGAGGCGATGATGCCGAAGACCGTACCGTCGGCCAGCCGATAGCGTTCCGCCGGCGCAGAAGACGACTCGCGAACCAGCTCGACCGGACCGAAGTGCGCGGCGATCGCCGCCAGCATGTCGTGCCGCGAGTAGACCTGGTTCATCGACCAGGTGG
>CAMBHC010000297.1 GCA_945866285.1 Candidatus Sulfopaludibacter sp. SbA3
ACAACGACTTGGTTTGTCTGGCAGGCTCACCTCCGAACATGGTACGGGGGTTGCTCTAGCACTGGCCAGACAACGCCGCAACCAAGCGTGCGGCGTTGACACAAAGACGAAGTGACTTCCGGTAACCCTGGCCAGTTTTTAGGAGAGACCATCATGCGTATCCGTAGCAACAAGGGCTTCACGCTCATCGAACTGTTGATTGTCGTCGCCATCATCGGCATCATCGCCGCCATCGCCGTTCCCGGCCTGCTGCGTGCCCGTATGTCAGGTAACGAAGCGTCGGCCATCGGTTCGCTGCGCGCCATCAGCAGCTCGCAGCAGGCGTATTCGTCGAGCTGCGGCCAGGGCTTCTATGCCAAGGGCCTGTCGACGTTGGCTGATCCCCCGACTGCCGGTGCGGTGGCCTTCATCAGCCCCGACCTCGGCACCGCAGCTGCCGGCGCCTCGCTCGAGAAGAGCGGCTACGAAGTGTTGATGGACGAGGCCACGGACGGCGTTGACAACACGTCGGCCGGTTGCAACCCCCTCGGCATCGTGGGCGCACTGTCCAGCTCCTACTACACGACGGCCAACCCGATTTCGGCCGGTTCGACTGGCACCCGCTACTTCTGGAGCAGCACGCTCGGCACCATCTACGTGGACTCCACGGCGCCCATCGGCGACACTGCTGGCAACGTGGCCCCGGCCGCCGGCGCGGTTCTGCAGTAACTCGACTAGCACTTGGACAGCGAGGGGTGTGGCACCAGCCGCACCCCTCGTTACTTGTCCGCCTTCGCCGCCCTAAATGCCCTGCGGCTACGGCGAGACCTCGCCGAAGCCATCCCACCGTGCAGAATGGCGGAGGCGGGTACGGAGTAGAATCCCTGCATGTCTCTCGCGTCAGCGACCGGACCGGACAGCCTGCCGGTGAAGAGCACCTGGCTCATCGTCTTTGCGCGCGTCGGGTTGGTGGCCTCGTCGGCATCGGCTTTTGTGCACTACCAGCTGCTCAACGACCCCACCTACGCCAGCTTCTGCGACGTGAACGCGACCTTCAGCTGTACGGAGGCGTATTCAAGCCGCTACGGATCGGTGGCGGGAGTGCCGGTGGCCGTCTTCGGCATGATCTTCTTTGCGTTCGTGCTCGGCCTGGTGGTGCTTTGTTCATCCTCGGCCGCCGCGGCCGGCAACCTGCCCGGGTATGTCTTTGCGACCTCGACGATCGGCCTGGCCGTGGTGTTGTATCTCGCGTATGCGTCGTTCGTGGTTCTCAAGGCAGTGTGCGTGTTGTGCGCCGGCACCTACGTTGCCGTTATCGGGCTGTTCCTGCTGTCGGGATCGGCCACCAGGTATCCCATGACCAGTCTTCCTAATCGAGCTCTTGGTGATCTGCGACTGTTGTTCCGCACGCCGTCGGCGTTGGCGGCTGCGGCCGCCTTCCTGATCGCCGCTGGTAGCGCCGTGATGTGGTTCCCCGGCCAGTCGGTCGCCACGGTGTCGGCAGAAGCGGCTGCGGCTGACGAGCAGGCGCCGGCGCCGTCGGCCCTGACCGCCGACCAGATCACCCAGTTCGAGGCCTACCTCGCGCAGCAACCGCGCGTGCCGTTGAGCGTCCCGGCTGATGGTGCCGCGGTGGTGATCGTGAAGTTCAACGATTACCAGTGCCCGCCCTGCCGCCAGACCTACATGGAATACAAGCCCGTGTTTGCCAAGTGGGCGAAGACACAGCCGGGCAAGGTCCGCTACGTGACGCGTGACTATCCGCTGGAGCGTCAGTGCAATGCGTTTGTGAACCAAGACCTGCACCCGTCCTCGTGTGAAGCCGCCGTGGCCGTGCGCCTCGCGCGCGCGAAGGGCAAGGCCGAGGCCATGGAAGAATGGGTCTTCGCGAACCAACCGACGTTGACTCCCGAAGGCGTGAAAGCCGCGGTGGTCACCGTGGCCGGCGTCACTGATTTCGACGCCCGGTTTGCGGCCACGCTTGAACTCGTGAAGGCCGACATCGCACAGGGCTCTGGATTGAAGGTGTCGGGCACGCCGACCTTCTTCATGAATGGCCTGCGCCTGCCGGGCCTGCGGGCTGAGTATTTCGATGCGGCGATCGCGTGGGAGCTGCGGCGGGTCACGAGCGCCAAGTAAGCCAAGTCCATATGTCTGCTGCGATCGAGACGGAGGGGCTCACCAAGGACTTCTCCGTAGGGTTCTGGCGTCCCCGCCCCTACCGTGCCCTCGATCACCTCACGCTGAAGGTTGAGGCCGGCGAGGTCTTCGGCTTTCTCGGCCCGAATGGCGCGGGCAAGAGCACCACGCTCAAGCTGCTGATGCAGTTGCTGTATCCCACTTCCGGCGAGGCCCGCATCCTGGGCCGGCCGGCGGGGGATGCCGCCGTCCGGCAGCGCGTTGGCTTTCTTGCCGAGAATCCCTACTACTACGACTACCTGACCGCCGAAGAGCTGCTCGCGTACTTCGCGCGGCTGTTCGGCTTTCGCGGCGCCGACGTGGACACGCGCGTCGCGCGTGTCCTGGATGAGGTTGGCATCGGTAAGGAACGCCGGTTGCGTTTACGGCGATTCTCCAAGGGGATGACGCAGCGCGTCGGCCTCGCGCAGGCGCTGCTCAACGATCCTGAGGTGCTGTTCCTGGATGAGCCGATGTCGGGCCTTGATCCCCTGGGCCGGCGTCACGTTCGCGACCTCATTCTCGGCCTGCGCGCCAAGGGCTGCACCGTCTTTTTCAGCTCGCATATCCTCTCGGACGCCGAAACCCTGTGCAGCCGCGTCGGCGTGCTCGTGCAGGGGAAGCTCGTCGCGTCAGGCCCGCTCTCGGAGATCCTGGCGTTCGAGTTGAAGGGCTGGGAAGTGGTGGTGGCGTGCGGCCCGCAACTCCACGCGGAACTGGCGACGTTCGCGCGGACGGTCACGCCGTTGAGCGATGGACACGTCCTGCTGCACCTGGCGCCAGACGCCGAACCCGATCGCGTGGTCGGGGAGTTGACGCGCCGCGGCGCGCACATCGTATCGATCAATCCAGTTCGCGAAACCCTCGAAGACTATTTCGTCCAAGTGGTCGGTGCGACAGCCGGCCGCGATACGAGCGGAGCGGGCGCGTGAGGACGATCTGGATTGTCGCGGGCGCGGCCTTCAAGGAATCGGTCCGCGACCGCGTGCCGTACACGATGGTGGTGTTCGCCGTGCTGATGATGGCGGCGTCGTATTTGATCAGCGAACTCACGGCCGGCCAGGATCTCAAGATCATCAAAGACCTCGGCCTGGCGGCGATGTCGGTCTTCGGCCTGGTGATTGCCGTGTTCATCGGCATCGGCCTGGTGTCGAAAGAAGTCGAGCGCAAGAGCGTGTTCGGCCTGCTCACCAAGCCGGTGACCCGTGCCCAGTTCATCCTCGGCAAGTACCTGGGGTTGGTGACGACGCTTGCGGTGAACTTGTCGGTGATGACCGTCGCTTACTACGGCGTGCTGTTCTACATGAATGGCATGGCCACCGAGGCGATGCGGGCCGGGTGGCCGGTACCGGCTACCGATCCGCGCCTGCTGGTCGCGGTCGTGTTGATCATGGGCGAACTGGCCGTGGTCACGGCCATCGCGCTGATGTTCTCGACCTTTTCCAGTCCGCTGCTGTCAGCGATGTTGACCTTGGGCTTGTGGGTGTCCGGGCACTTCAACGGTGACCTCCGCCAGTTCGAGCAAGTGGTGGATCAGCCCGCGGTCGCCTGGATTGCGCGAGGGTTGTATTACGTCCTGCCCAACCTGGCGCCGTTCAACGTCAAGGCCGAAGTGGTCTACGGCATGCCGGTGTCGGCCTCGCACGTGGGCTTCACGCTGCTGTATGCGCTGACCTACATCGCCGCGCTGCTTGTGGCCGCCGTGGCGATTTTTCGCCGCCGCGATTTCAGGTAGGCCGCCGCGATGTCCCTTGCCGTGTCCAGCGCTCCCTCACAGCGGCCGTCAGGCCGCGGGCTGGCCATCGCGGTCGCGGGGTTGCTGGTGGCATCGATTGGTGTGCAAGTCGTTCGTGACCGCGGCTGGCAGCCGTACGTGCCGGCCACGCCCGTGTTGTGGTTCCAGTCTGGAAACTTCTTGAAGCGTGTGTCGCTGGGCTTC
>CAMBHC010000298.1 GCA_945866285.1 Candidatus Sulfopaludibacter sp. SbA3
CCCCCCCGCTACTGGCCTGACTGGGTGACATCGCGGAGTTTCTCGGCGGTGTAGTAGGTCGAGAGGGCGTCGATCAGCTCGTCGAGATAGCCGTCCATGACGTCATGCAGTTGATGAGACGTGAAGTTGATCCGGTGGTCGGTCACGCGACTCTGCGGGAAGTTGTAGGTGCGAATCTTCTCGGAGCGGTCGCCGGTGCCAACCTGGCTCTTGCGGTCCTTGGCAATGGCGTCATGCTGCTTCTGCATTTCCGCGTCGTAGAGACGGCTGCGCAGCACCTTCATCGCCTTGGCGCGATTCTTCACCTGCGATTTTTCATCCTGCTGCGACACTACCGTGCCGGTGGGAATGTGCGTGATCCGCACGGCGGAGTAGGTGGTGTTGACGCTCTGGCCGCCGGGGCCGCTCGAGCAGAAGGTATCGATGCGGAGATCCTTCTCGTGGATCACGATGTCGACCTCGTCGGCCTCGGGCAATACCGCGACGGTGGCCGCCGAGGTGTGGACGCGGCCGGCCGACTCGGTGGCCGGCACCCGCTGCACGCGGTGCACGCCGCTCTCGTATTTCAGCTTGCTGAAGGCGCCCTTGCCTTCGATCGCGACCACCACGTCCTTGACGCCGCCCTTGTCGGCTTCGCTGAGCGACATGAGTTCGACCTTCCACCGCTGCCGTTCGGCGTAGCGGACGTAGGCGCGATAGAGTTCGCTCGCGAACAGCGCGGCTTCTTCACCGCCGGTGCCGGCGCGGATTTCGACCATCACGTTGCGGTCGTCGTTGGGGTCCTTGGGGACGAGGAGGATCTTGATCTGGTCCGACAGCCGTTCCTTGCGGACGTTGAGGTCGTTCAGCTCCTCGAGGGCGAGGTCGCGCATTTCGGGGTCGCCGCCCTTGACCATCTCTTCGGTGCTGGCGATTTCCTGCGACACCGCCTTGTACTCGCGGTATCTCTGGACGAGCTCTTCGATCTCCGCAAGCGCCTTCGACTGCTTGCGAAACTCGTTGGCGTCGCTCTGCACGGCAGTCGTGCCGAGCGAGGCCATCAGCTCCTCGTATTTACCTTCAACGGTTTCGAGCTTGTCGAACAAAACAATTGCTCCTTGTCAGGCGGGTCTAAAGACCCGCCTCTACGAACTTTAGCCGCCGGACACGGGTGGCAAGAACGCGATTTCGTCACCGTCGGCGACTGCCGACGTGAAGCGTGAGTAGTCGGCATTGACCGCGCACGAAATCGATTTCTCGTACGGCGACAGCGCCGGGTACTCCGCGACCAGTGACGCCCAGACGGCGCCCACGGTGGCGCCATCCGGGGCGTCGCGCTCCAGTTCGCCGGTGCCGGCGATGTCACGCAGCCGGGCGAACAAGCGAACGGTTACGCGCATGCAATCTTCAGCGCCTGCGCGCGCGCCTCGGCGTTATCAGGGTCGGCCGTGGCGCCTTCAATCCACACGTCGCCGCCCTCGAAGTACTCGTGCTTCCAGATCGGCACGATCTGCTTGATCCGCTCGATCGCATACCGCGACGCCGCAAACGCATCAGCGCGGTGCGGCGAGGCCGCGGCAATAGCCACGCTGGCTTCGCCAATTTCCATCCGGCCAATGCGGTGGTGAATGGCGACCCTTACCGACGGCCACTTCTCGAGCGATTCGCTGACGATCCGATCGAGACCCTTCACCGCAAGCGCTTCGTAGGCCTCATATTCGAGGTGCAGCACCCGTCGGCCCAGGTTGTGACCGCGCACCAACCCGATGAACGTCGTGACCGCGCCAATGCCGGTGGTGTCGAGCGCACCGACCAGGGCCTCGGTGTCGAGCGGTGCCATCGTGATCGCGGTCAGCGGAACCATCAAGCCCTTCAGTATAACTTCCAGAAGTGATTGAGTGGTCGATGGCCACCGCCGAGGGGAATGCCGGGGTGCATCGCGCCGGCGACATAGGCCTTTGCCTCGCGGACTGCGTCCACCAGGTTAGCGCCCTTGGCCAGGTGCGCGGCGATGGCCGCCGCAAACGTGCAACCGGTGCCGTGGGTGTTGGGCCCCTCGATGCGGGGACCGGCGAACTCGTGGAACTCGCCCCTTTCAAGGAGCACATCGACGATGTCAGGTCCGGCCAGGTGGCCGCCCTTGATCACGACCGCGGCCGGCTTGAACGTGGCGATTCGGCGTGCCGCCTCGCGCATGTCGTCGACGGATCGAATGGACATTTTCGCGAGCACTTCAGCTTCGGGGATGTTGGGCGTGACCACGCGGGCGAGCCGCAGCAGCGTCCAGCGGACCGCATGCACGGCTTCCTCGTCCAGCAGGCGATCACCGCTCTTGGCGACCATTACCGGGTCGACCACCAGGTTTGGCAGGTCGAACGATTCGACCGCAGCGGCCACGGCCTCGACGATTTGCGCCGTCGCCAGCATGCCGGTCTTGACGGCATCGCAGCCGATGTCGCCGGCCACCGCTTCGATCTGGGCGGTGACGAAGTCATCGGACACCAGGTGGATGCCGCTGACGCCGAGGGTGTTTTGGGCGGTCAGGGCGGTGATTGCCGACGTTCCATAGACACCGTGTGCCGCAAATGTCTTTAAATCGGCCTGAATGCCCGCGCCGGCCCCGGAATCGGACCCGGCGATGGTCAGGGCGGCAGGCATACCCCTCGACTCCGCTCGGGACAAGCCAGTAGAATTCCCTTTCATGACATCACGCCCCATCGTCTCGCATGCATCCACGATTCTCGATCAGGTCAGCATGCGCGCGGGCTCCGCTAATGTGTGGACCAGCGCTCAAGTGCTGTCGGTCGTCCTCGTGGCGGTGTCCACGGCCGCGGCGGCTCAGCTCAGTTTCCCGGTGCCGTTCACGCCGGTGCCGTTCACGATCCAGCCGATGATTGTGCTCATCGGCGCGGCGGCTCTTGGGTCCCGGTTGGGCGCCCTCAGCCAGATCCTTTATCTCATGCTTGGCCTCGTTGGCCTGCCGGTGTTTGCGTTTTCGCCGGAGCTGCCGCAAGGTTTCCTGCGCTTGATGGGGCCGACCGGTGGCTACCTGATGGCGTATCCGCTGGCGGCCTTTGTGGCCGGCCGGCTCGCCGAACGCGGGCTCGACCGCCGGTATCTGACGTCGATTCTCGCGATGGCCGTGGGTCTGTCGGTGATCTTCGCCGGGGGCGTGCTGTGGCTGGCGAATGGCGTGGGCACGACGACGGCGTTGGCAGCCGGCCTTTATCCGTTTGTGATTGTCGACGTGGTCAAAATCGTTGCGGCAGGCCTGGTGCTGCCGAGCGCGTGGAAGTTTCTCTCACTTCCCAAAGATCAGTAAGTACTGATACTGCAGAAAGGGCTCCTGGCTCACCAGCCGGAGCCCTGCCTTCGCCGCGTCCTTCACGACCACATCGGGGCTCACGCGTTCTTCCGGTGACGGCCCAGGTCCGGTGCCATCCAGCTTGAAGTCCACCACGCCGATGCGGCCTTGCGGCTTCAGCGCGCGGGCAAGATTTTTCAGCATGGTCACGCGGTCTTCGACTTCGTGATACGCGTCGACCACGAGGATCGCATCGAGCGACCCTGGCGGCAGACGCGGGTCGCTGTTCTGTCCGCGCACCGCCCGCACGTTGGTCAGCCCTTCGCGCTGCACCCGCCGCGTGATGGCGTTGATCATTTCGGGCTGCACATCTTCGGCGTAGACCAGGCCCTGCGGACCCACCCGCCGCGCGAGGCGGATGGTGAACCAGCCGCTGCCGGCGCCGATGTCGGCGACCACCGAGGCATCGGCAATGCCCATGGCGTCCATGACTTGATCGGGCCGCTGCCACAGGTCGCGGTCGGGAGCTTCGAGCAGGCCGAGGTCCGATGGCGGGAACAGCCGGCTGTGACTGCCGCTCTGCGCCCATGCTGAGGTAGCAGTCAGCACCAGCGCCGCGAGGACGAGGACCGGTTTCACGTCTTCATCATCTCTCAATCCGCCCGGAGGGCGGACATCGGGTCCACCTTGGTGGCGTGACGGGCCGGAATCCACGTGGCGACCAGCGCGACCAGCGCCAGCGCCGAGACGACGGCGGCGTAGGTGAGCGGGTCGAAGGGGCTGACACCGAACAGGAGCGAGCTCAGCA
>CAMBHC010000299.1 GCA_945866285.1 Candidatus Sulfopaludibacter sp. SbA3
GGAATGCTGTTTTGCGGGTTCCAGCCCAGCCGCAGGACGGTCAGGCGGATGGGCCGCCGGCCGAAGACCAGCGCTTCCTTGCAGCTCCACAGATACAGGTCCACCGTTCGGCCGCGCACGGCCGGCCCAGTGTCCATGACCGTCCACACGCCGCTGTATCGGGGATTGGGAGTCTCGACGCGGACCACGCTGCCAACGGGGAGCACGGCCGGGTCTGCGGCCGCAACGCCGGTGCGGACGCTCACGCCCGACGCGGTCGTCTCACCCTTGCAGTAGGCCGTCGCCGTGAACTGCAGGCGGGCGCCAGCCTGGGGCAATACGGTCGCCTCCACCAGCGAGGCCTCGCTCGCCGTCGTCCGTGAGTCGCGGGCGGTGGTTTGGTAGAGAGACACGAATCCTGCCACGACCAGGAAGGTCGCGAACGCCTTCTTCCAATTGGAGTCGGCGATTTTCACAGTGTCGTTTTTGCCTCGCGCCGTTCGTCCAGCGTCGTCTTTGCCTCGCGCCGCTCGGCGAAGTGCTCGTATCCCTGTGGCAAGGGTTCGTCGCGTCCGTCGCGCGCCACCACGAACTCGTTCGGGTCCTTCAGCCAGACGCCAATCCGGGTCATCGCCGGTTTCGCCACATGCCGCTGGACGTTCCGCAGCCGGCCGCTCTTCTTAGGGACGGCAAACAGCAATTCGTAATCTTCGCCGCCGGCAATTGCAGCCATCATCGGGTCAATGCCTCGGTCCTGCCACCAGGCCGCCGCGCCTGGCTCGATGGGGAGCGCACTGGCGTCGATTCGCGCGCCGCACCCGCTGGCTGCGCCGATCTGACGAATCCCGTCGGCGAGGCCGTCGCTCAGATCCATCGCGGCCCGCGCCGCCCGGCCTCGACCCACTGCGACTCCAAGACGAACACGTGGCTCAGGAGTCTTCTGCTTCGCCACGCAGCCGGGGTCGGGGATCAGGGATCCGGGATCCGAGAGCATTTCCAGGCCCGCCCTGGCGCCCCCGATGGTGCCGCTGACCCAAATCTCGTCGCCCGCAATCGCGCCTGTCCGCGTCAGCCACTTGCGCGACTCGACGGTGCCGCCGGCCGTGACATTCACCACCAACGGCCCGGTGGTTCGGGTGATATTCCCGCCGACCACCGAAACTGAGTGCGCGATGGCCAAGGCGCCGAAGCCATCAATCAAGCCTTCGACCTCGGCCACGAGCCAGTCGCCAGGCAGCACCAGCGACAGCAGGGCCCATTGGGGCGTGGCCGCCATGGCCGCCAGGTCGCTCAAGTTCACGGCGAGCGCCTTGTGGCCAATGTCGGCCGGCGCAAAGTGGGCGCGGGAAAAGTGCACCCCCTCGACCACGGCGTCGGTGGTGACCACCAGACGTTCGTTGCGAACCGGCGCCAGGACTGCGGCGTCATCGCCCGGGCCAATCAGCACTTGGGCCGAAGGGCGGGGAAGACGTGCCAGCAGGCGCGCCAAGAGGGCGTGCTCGCCCAGATCAGCAACTCTCAACTAGGTGATCCGGTCACGAACAAATGAACTCCCGCTTTGCCGTGTGGGGAGGATTGCTGAACCTGCATAGCAGGTGGAGTCGCTGTAATAACCACGTTTTAGGCTTCCTCTCCGCGGAGGCATGCACACCACATGGCTTCGCAACTCGCTTGGTTTAAAACATAGGCTCAGACAAGCCTCCGAAACCATCACGAGCAAAGCAGGAGATTGGATCTTAGGCTTCCCCGAGGCTGGGGTCAAGCAAGCCCTATTTGGCGAGGGCGAGGGCCTGGTCGACGATCTTCTCGAGTTCTTCGGTCCGCGCCGCGAGCGTGCCCGAGCTGGTCGTCAGTGACGTCCGGGTCCGGAAGAACTCGTCGGTAATGTTCAGCGCGGCCAGAACCGCCAGCCCGACGGCATCGCTGGATGGAGAGGTCTTCGCGGCCAGCTCCATCCGCGATTCAACAAACGCGGCCAGTTGCTCGACGTACCGCGGATCGAGCGCGGTCTTGATCGGGTACTTCTGCCCGTAGACCTCGACGTGGACGACGGTCGGTTCGGCCATGGACGGTGTGGTGGGTTACCGGATCAGAGGCTGAGGCCGTCGAGCTGCTGCAGCATGTCGGTGACCCGGCTCTTGATCAACTCGCGCTCTTCGCGCAGGGTCGTAACCTCGGCGCCGGCGCTTTCGGCCGAGGCGATCCGGGCCTTGAGGGCTTCAATCTCGCCCTTCAGCTTGCCATTCTCTTCGCCCGCCCGCACTTGTTCGGCCTTGATGCGAACAATGGTGTTCACCAGCAGCTTGATCTTCTCTTCGAGGCGGTCGATCGATTCCAGCCCCGGGGTCGTTGTCTTGGTCGCCATTCGTTACCTCTGAATTACCTGTAAGTCGCGGGTTAGCGCGTCGATGATGTGCTGCATGCCGGACTGCACTTCCTCGTCGGTGAGCGTGCGCTCCGGCGACTGGAAAGTGAGGCGGAACGACAAGCTGACCTTGCCGTCGGGAATACCCTTGCCCTGGTATCGATCGAATTCGCGCACGTCGCGCAGGGTCACAGGCGCAGCCGAACGAATGGTGCCACGAACCGTCTCGGCAGACAAGGAATCCTCAAGCAGAATCGAGATGTCGCGCACAACCCAGGGGTAGCGCGGCAGCGGCGTCGCGCGCAAGGTGTCGGCCGGCGCGGCCGCGGTGAGCGCGTCGAGATTGATCTCGCCGACGTACACTTCGTCGCCCGCCGGCAGGTCGCGCCGCTCGCCGATGCCGACGTCGAGCAACCCGAACACGCCAATGGTCTGGCCGTTGGCGGCGATCGTGGCGGAGCGCCCCTTCACCAGGTACGGCACGTCAGCCTCTTCGAAGGTCAGCGTCACCAGGCTGACGGCCGCGAGGTGTTCGACGACGCCTTTCATGTCGAAGAAGTCGACATCGCGGCGGGCGACACTCCAGTGATCGGCGGTGGCCAGGCCCGTCCACGCGAAGCCGGCACCGCGGGTTTCGCCGCGGGGCGAGAAGCGGGTGCCGATTTCGAAGAGCTGCACTTCGCGGCGGCCGTGCCGGCGGTTGTGGCTGACCGCATCGATCAGGCCGGGCAGCAGGCTCGGCCGCATCACGGCGAACTTCTCCGACAGCGGGTTCGCCAGCGCCACCGGTGCCTCCCCTTGGAGGAATGGTTCGGCGACAGCCGCCTCGATGAAGGCAAACGTGATGGCTTCCGAATAGCCCATGCCAAGCAGCGCAGTGCGAATGCGGCGGTCGCGGGCAATGCGCGGATCCGACGAAGCCGGCGCTTGCTGCACACCAGGGAAGGTGCTCGGCAGGTGCTCGAAACCGTGATGCCGGCCGACCTCTTCGATTAAATCCACCTGGTGCTTGATGTCGACCCGCCACGACGGTGTCGTGACCGTCCAGCCGCTACCGGCGGCTGCCACGCCAAACCCCAACGATCCGAGAATCCGGACGACGTTTGCGTCGGGCACGTCCATGCCGAGCAATCCGGGCACGCGCGCGCGCTCGAGGACCAACGACCCGGCCGGCTGCGGCGCCGGATAGACATCCTGAATCATGCCGCTGGCCTTGCCGGCGCCAATCTGCTCGAGCAGCTGGCAGGCCCGCGCCATTGCCCGCACCGGAGCCGTAACATCCATGCCGCGCTCGAAGCGCGTGGACGCATCGGTCTTGAGTCCAAGGGCCTTGCTCGTGGCACGCACGGACGACGGCTTGAAGTACGCCGCTTCAAAGACGATGCGTGTGGTGCCGGCCGACACTTCCGAATCCGCCCCGCCCATCACGCCGCCGATCGCCTGCGCCTTCGATGCGTCGGCGATCACTAACATCTCTGGCTTGAGCGAACGCATCTTGCCGTCGAGCGTCTTGATCGATTCCCCTGGCTTCGCCTGCCGTACGACAATCGCGCCACCACCGAGCTTCGCGAGGTCGAAGGCGTGCATCGGCTGGCCGAGCTCGAGCAGCACGTAGTTGGTGATGTCGACGACATTGCTGATCGCGCGGATGCCGCACGCGGTGAGGCGGTCCTGCAGCCACTGTGGCGATGGCCCGACCGTGACATCGGCGACCGCGCCGACGTAGC
>CAMBHC010000300.1 GCA_945866285.1 Candidatus Sulfopaludibacter sp. SbA3
TGAGGCCGATGGTGCGCATCAACGTGCTCTTGCCGGCCATGTTCGAGCCGCTGACGATCAACACCCGCGGGCTTGAACCCAAAGTCACGGTGTTCCGCACCGCCACCGCGCGCGGAATGAGCGGATGCGCGATTTCGGTGGCGTCGTAGATGACTTCGCCGCCAGGCAACCCTGAAGGGTGGCCTCCACCAGGGTTGCCTCCACCGGAAGCTGCCGGCTCGACGATCTCGGGGAACGTGTCTTCGGGCCGCTCGAAGGCGTAGCCGGCAAACGAGAGCAACGCCTCCATCTCCCCCACTACGTCAACCCACGCGCGCAGGCGCGCGCCATCGCGCACCTTCCAGGCCTCAGCCGCAAACGCCACCTGGATGGTGAACAGCGCGGGAATCTCGAGGACTCGCGCAAACGCGTTGTGCCGGGAGTCGGCCCAATCAGAGACGCGCGCCAATCGGGCCATGCCTCGTGATGCCGCGTCGCCAGGAGCCTGCCCCTTGAGGCGGGCCGCCAGTTCGATCAACGCCGCGTCATCAAACGTCGCGCCCTCGATCTCGGCGATCACCTTGGCGAGCAGCTCGAGTCCTGCGGACACCGTGGCCGACGACAGGCCTTCGACGGCCGCTTCGGCTCGCTTCATCAGCCACGACAACATGACGACGTTGACGATGGCCAGCGGCGCTAGCGGCCAGGCAGAGCCGCCGGTCAGCGCATTCGCTACGCCACCAAAGAACGCGAGCGCGAGCACAACTGCGACGGGGCGAATGGTGCGCGGAACCGCGGGAGGCGCCTCGGCCCACGCGATGAGCTTCGCCGGCATGAGTCGCCGCGGACCCGCGGCCGCATTCACCGTGGCGATGCGCTCGCGCAGGTCGATCTGCGATCGCAGCGCCGAGACACGCGCCTGGCGCTGGCGGATTTCATCAGGCGAGGCGGCACGCGACAACCAGGCGGCCAGCCGTTCTTCGCCAATCGGCGTGCGGGCGCCGGAGATTAAATCAAACAGGCTGCCGACGCCGAACACATCCAGGTCGTCGGCATAGGGATGTTCGCTGTCGCGGAAGCGCTCACTGGTCTTGCCGGTCCCCACCCAGCGATCCTCGATGCGGGCGATGCCGTCGGTATAGAACGCGACGGCGGCCTGCGCACGCGCACGCGCCCGCATCACCAGCTCGTGCCACACCGAGAGAGCGACAAACGCCGTCACCGCCGCGCCAACCAGGACGGTGTTGGGATTGCCCTGGACCGTCACGGCCCAGTAGATCAAGACGAGCATGAAGACGGCGACCTTGGCATTGCCGAGCGCGACGTGGCTTCGCTCGCGCGCAGCAGCCACGGCCTGGCGCTCGGCAAGTCGCGCGCGATAGATTTCAAGGGGTGTCGGCATCAGGCGTTCAACTCGAGCGTCATCTCGACCATCGTCGAACGGAAGCCACGGCGATCAAACAGGCGCTGGGCGCCGGTGTTGCCGGCCGCCGACCACAGCACCACGCGCGGCATGCCGCGCTGCTTCAGCCAGGCGATGGCCGCATCCAGCAGCTGTTGACCGGCGCCGCTGTGACGAAAGGCTTCCTCGACCAACAGGTCGTGAACGAAGCCCGCCTCGTCTCGAAGCTCTTTCCACGACAGGGGTTCGATGCCGGCATAGACGTAGCCGGCCACCACACCATCGACCTCAGCGACCATCACCGCGCTGTCGGCGTCATCGAGCTGGCTGCCGAGGAACTCACCGTAGCCGGCCTCAGCCCCGTCTCCTGGCGCCAGGAAGCGTTGCCGATCGAAGGCGTAGTGGGTACGCATCAGCGCAGCGCCCATGCGTCCGAGGGCAGCGAGGTCGCGAGGTTCGGCGGGGCGAATGGTGATGGCCACGTCCAATGATGACATGGCGAGGCGCGGGCTGACCCACCTCAGCATCTGCCACACCGGGACTGAACCAGTCCCGATACGTCATTCCCCATGCTTGCTGGTACACTCGCGTTTTCCAGGAGGTTTTCCCGATGAAGGTTCGCGATCGCCGGTTGCGGCTGCTGTTGGTCACGTCAGCGCTCTGTGCGCTGGGTTTTGCCGGGCACTTCGACGCCTTGGTCGTTTCAACCTCTGCCCAGGCCCCGACGGCGATCGATTCGTCGCTGCTCGACGCCTACCGCTGGCGCGGCATCGGCCCCAACCGCGGCGGCCGCTCCATTGCGGTGTCAGGCGTGAAGGGCCGGCCCCGCGAGGCCTACTTCGGCGCCGTCGGCGGCGGATTATGGAAAACCACTGACGCCGGCAACAACTGGGCGCCGGTCACGGACGGCCAAATTACCAGCTCGTCTGTTGGCGCCGTCGCGGTCTCCGAGTCGCACCCAGACGTCGTTTACATCGGCATGGGAGAGTCGTGCATCCGCGGCAATATCATGCCCGGCGACGGCGTCTACAAGTCGGTGGACGGTGGCCAGAAATGGGCCAACATCGGCTTCAAGAACTCCGACGCCATTTCCAAGATTCGCATCCATCCCACCAACCCCGACATCGTCTACGTCGCCAGCTTCGGCCTCTACTACGGCCCCAGTGAAGAGCGCGGCGTGTTCAAGAGCAGCGACGGCGGCAAGACCTGGAAGCGCACGCTGTTCAAGGACGCCAGGACCGGCGCGGTGGACATCGTGATCGACGCCAACAACCCGAATGTTCTCTACGCCGCATTGTGGGAGGCGTACCGGATCGAGTACCAGATGTCCAGCGGCGGTCCCGGCAGCGGCCTCTACAAGTCCACTGACGGCGGCGAGACCTGGACCGACATCACGCGCAACCCCGGCATGCCGACCGGCATGGTCGGCCGCATTGGCGTGGCCAACACCAAGGCCGACTCGAATCGCGTCTATGCGCTGGTCGAGAACGAGAACGGCGGCCTGCTGGTGTCGGACGATGCCGGCGCGTCGTGGAAGATGATCAACGCGTCGCGCTCGATTCGCCAGCGCGCGTTCTACTACACGCACGTCTTCGGCGACCCCAGCAACAAGGACGTCGTCTACATGCAGAACACGTCGCTGTTCCGCTCGACCGACGGCGGCAAGACGCTGGCGCAGGTCGGCCAGAACACGCACGGCGATCACCATGACCTGTGGGTCGATCCGGACGACGGCAACCACGTCATCGACGGCAACGACGGTGGCGGCGCGATCACCTACAACATCAACGCGCGCGTGCCGAACTGGAGCGACCAGGACTTCCCGACCGCGCAGTGGTATCACGTGATCACGACGGCTCACCTGCCCTTCCACGTGTGCGGCTCGCAGCAGGACAACAGCACGCTGTGCACGCCCAGCAACACCAACGCGGGCGGTGGTGGCGGCAGCAACCCGCCGGTGGCGCCCTACCAGGTGGGCGGCGGCGAACCTGGCTACATCGCGCCGCACGCGACCGACCCCGACGTCTTCTTTGCCGGCACCAACAACGGCTCGTTCCTGACGCGGCTGAACCGACGCACTGGCGAGCTCAAGGAAGTGGGCGCCTATCCGCGCTTCTTCTCGGGCGAGAACTCCGGCGAGGTGAAAGAACGCTGGCAGTGGACCTACCCGATCATCTTCTCGTATGTCGATCCCAACGTCCTCTACACCAGCTCGCAGCGGGTCTGGAAGAGCACCAATGGCGGCGACACCTGGGAGGCGATCAGCGGTGACCTGAGCCGGCACGATCCCAAGACCTTCGGCGATTCAGGCGGTCCGATCACCCACGACATGAACAGCCCGGAAATTTACGGCACGGTGTTCTCGCTGGCGCCCGGCAAGAAGGACGTCAACGTGATCTGGGCGGGTTCAGACGATGGCGTGGTCCACGTCACGCGTGACCACGGCAAGACCTGGATCAACGTCACGCCGGCGGCCATGCCTGACCTGGGCCGCGTGAGCCAGCTTGACGGCTCGTCGTTCGACCACGGCACCGCCTACATGGCGGTGAAGAAGATGCTGCTCGGCGACCGCTCGCCGTACATCTTCCGCACCAAGGACTACGGCAAGACCTGGACGAAGATCGTCAACGGCATCCCGGCCGGCGATTACGTGCACACCGTGCGCGAGGATTCGGTCCGCC
>CAMBHC010000301.1 GCA_945866285.1 Candidatus Sulfopaludibacter sp. SbA3
GGGCGCCGAGCAACACGCGGTCTTCGCTATGAATGAGGCGCTGCGTGTGATTCGCAGGATTGCCGCACACCATGCAGATGGCGCGGGTCTTGGTGATGAATTCCGCAATCGCCAGCAACTGCGGCATCGGCTCGAACGGTTTGCCCAGGTAGTCCTGGTCGAGCCCGGCAATCAGCACGCGCATGCCGCGCGAGGCCAGTTCGGTGGCCACCGCCGGCAGTCCGGCATCGAAGAACTGCCCTTCATCGATGCCGACGACTTCCGTGTCGGGCCTAATCTTCGACAGCAGTTCGGCCGAGTTCTGCGCGTTCTCGGACGAGATGCGCAGCTCGCTGTGCGAAACGATGTGGCTGTCGGAGAAGCGCGTGTCGACCGCCGGCTTGAAGATCTGCACGCGCTGCCTGGCGATCTCAGCGCGGCGCAGCCGGCGGATCAGCTCTTCGCTCTTGCCGCTGAACATGCTGCCAACGACGACTTCGATCCAGCCGGTGGTGGGGGTGCGGACGACGTCCATTTCTGGATTATAGAGGCTTGGAGGCTTGGAGGCTTGGGGCTTGGGGCTTTGGAAGTCCAAGCCCCCAGGGCCCCAGGCCCACAAGTCCACAGAATTCCCTGGCCTACGCGCGCGTCGAGTACTCGCCCGTCTCAGTGTTGATGCGAATCACGTCGCCCTCTTCGATGAAGGGCGGCACCTGGATCACGACGCCGGTCTCGAGCGTGGCAGGCTTGGTCTGGTTGGTGGCGGTCGCACCCTTGATGGCGGGCATGGTCTGGGTGACCTTGAGATCGACCGTCTGCGGCAGCTCGACGCCAATCGGGTTCTCGCCGTAGAACTCCACTTCGATGCTCATCTCGGGCTTCAGGAAGCCCACCGAATCGCCAAGCAGAGCAGCCGTCAACTGGACCTGATCGTAGGTCACGGTATCCATGAAGTGGTACCCCTCGTTGTCGTTGTAGAGGTACTGCATCATCTTCTGCTCGAGGGACACGCGCTCGACGACGTCTTCCGAGCGGAACTTCTCTTCCGCCATGGCGCCACTCTGGAGATTGCGCATCTTGACGCGCACGAAGCCGCGGAGGTTGCCGGGCGTCACGTGCTGGCAATCGAAAACGCGAAAGAGTTTTTTGTCGACCTTGACGATCATGCCCTTGCGGAGCTGGGTTGCAAGAAGGTTGTCTGCCATAAAGCCTTTGTTATCAGTTAGTAGAACCTTGCGAGTTTAACATAGGGCTCATCGGCCCGGCCAGTCCGAGGGCCGTGCTACGATGCCAGACATCGTGGCGTTTGCAGGCTGGGACCCGTTCCGAGACCTCCTGACAATTCAGCATCGGCTCGAGCGTCTGTCGACCGGGCCGCAAGACTGGACGCCCGCCATGGACCTTTGCGAGACCGCGGCGGCTTATATCCTGACGGCGGAGCTGCCCGGGGTGAGCCGCGAACAGGTTCGCATCGACCTCCGCGACGGCAAGTTGACGCTGCACGGCCGGCGTGAAGCCCGGGTGTCGTGCGAGCAGTATCACCAAGTGGAACGCGGTCACGGCGAGTTCTGCCGTAGCGTGATGCTGCCGCTGGCCGTCGATGCCGCGAACCTGGCCGCTGACATGCGCGACGGCGTGCTGACCATTACCGTCCCTAAGTTGCCGGACGCCGGACCAGGCCACATCGAGATTTCATGATGAAGCGCTTCTCCCTCATGGCCCTGCTACTGGCCACTGGCCTGGTGGCGGGCATCGTGTTGTCGGGCACGGGCGAGAACCGCGAAGAAGTGCTCGCCCGCCCGGGCGCGGCGCCGGTCGTCGAACAGGCGGCCGCCACGCCAACCGCCCCCGCCACGGCGATCGCCGGACCTGACTTCACGCGGGTCGCCGCGCAAACGGTCAAGGCCGTCACCAATATCTCGTCGATCCAGGTCGGGCGCCGCCGCCAGGCCTCGCCGTTCACCAACGATCCGTTCTTCCAGTATTTCTTCGGTGACCAGGGTGAGATGTTCGGCCAACCGCGCGCGGAGTCGAGCCTGGGGTCGGGCGTCGTGATTTCCGCCGATGGCTATGTCGTCACCAACAACCACGTGGTCGGCGAGGGCGAGACGGAAGTGACCGTCACCGTCGGTGACTATCGCGATGTCCGCGCCAAGATCATCGGCGTGGATTCGTGGACGGACCTCGCCCTGCTGAAGATTGAGGTGACGGGCTTGCCGGTCATCCCCTACGGCGACTCATCGAAGCTGAAGGTCGCCGAATGGGTGATGGCCGTGGGCAGTCCGTTTTCGCTGAGCCAGACGGTGACGCTCGGCGTCGTGAGCGCGCTCGGCCGCGCGAACGTGGGCATCACGCAGTACGAAGACTTCATCCAGACCGATGCGGCGATCAACCCCGGCAACTCCGGTGGCGCACTGATTAACAGCCGCGCCGAGCTGGTCGGCATCAACACCGCGATCTTCTCCCAGAGCGGCGGCTACCAGGGCATCGGGTTCGCGGTCCCCAGCAACCTGGTTCGACGCGTCGTCGGCGACCTGATGAAATTTGGCCGCGTGCGACGCGGTTCGATTGGCTACGTGGAAGTCATGCCGCTGACGTCGCGGCTGGCCGATGAGTTGCGCGCGCCGAAGTCCGACGGCATTGTCGTTAACCAGATGGCGCGGGCGTCGGCCGCTTACAAGGCCGGCCTCCAGCCGGGCGACATCATCGTCTCGGTCAACGGCCTGGCCATCGCCGACGCGTCGCAGTTCGTGCGGCTGATCTCCGACAGTGCGATTGGGTCGACGGTGCGGGTGGAAGTATTGCGCGACGGCCAGCGGTCGACGTTGCGAATCCCCGTCGAAGCCCAGCAGGACCGCCCACAAAGGCGCCGATAGGCATGCAGGCGGCCTCGACCAGCACGTCCCTTCCCACCAACACACTCGAAGTCACGCTGGCGATTGCGCTGACGCTGCTCGTGGCCGGCGCCATGGCGCTGCTGGCGGGCACCCTGACTCGGCGGTTGCTGCGGTCGATCGAGGGCGACCGGTTCCACGTGCAACCAATCGCCAACGCCACCGTGCGCATCGTGCGGCGCATCACGTTTGCACTGTTCACCCTGGTGCTGCTGTTCCCCTCCCTCGATGACGCAGGCGTGGAACTGCAGTTCGGCCTTCAGGGCGAGGATGTCGCCGACTGGGCGGCACGCACCGGCATTCGCGTCGCCATGCTGGTGTTGTTGGCATTTGCGACCAACCGGTTCGCGGCGTCAGTGATTCGGCGCGCCGAAGGCGAAGTCCTGCTCACCGGCGACGCCGCCGGGCTTGAACGCCGCAAGCGCGCCCAGACGCTGGGGGTGACGTTCCGGCGCTTCCTCTCGGCGTTGATCTGGAGCACGGCCGTTCTTGTCATCCTGCGCGAGGTCGACGTCGACATTACCCCGGTCCTCACCGGCGCCGGCATCCTCGGCCTCGCGGTGGGCTTTGGCGCCCAAACGCTGGTCAAGGACATCATCTCCGGCGTGTTCGTGATTGCCGAGGACCAAGTGCGGGTCGGCGACGCGGCGTTCATCAATGGCGTGGAAGGCACGGTTGAAGAGATCAACCTGCGTACCATCGTGCTGCGCACGGTCGAAGGCGTCGTCTACACCATCTCCAACGGCGATATTCGCACGCTCGCCAATCGCTCGAAGGACTTCGCCTACTACGTCATCACGCTGGGCATCGACTACGACGATGAGTCGGATGAGGTGGTGGAGGTGGCCAGGGCGGCGGCCGAAGAGCTGCAGCAGGACCCGGCGTACGGCCCGCACATCCTGGCGCCGCTCGAGGTGTTTGGCATGGAAGACGTCACTGCGACACAGGTGAACCTGCGCTTCCGCATCAAGACGCTGCCCCTCAAGCAGTGGGACGTCGGCCGGGAGCTGCGGCGCCGCATCAAGCGCGGCCTCAAGGCCCGCGGCATTAAGCTGCCCAGCCAAAAACTCGAAGTCACGCTGCGGAAGGATGCGTAGAGGCGCGTCTTTAGACGCGCCTGCGGCCGACCGGTGGCCGGCGACGCTGGCTCGGCACCGCGGTCTTGTCCTTG
>CAMBHC010000302.1 GCA_945866285.1 Candidatus Sulfopaludibacter sp. SbA3
TGAAGGTCACCGACAACAAACCGATGCCGGACAAGCAGCCCTTCTTCCGCGATCTCGACATCGACGTGTGGATGAGCGAGCCGGACTTCCGCATCGGCGTGGATGAAGAGCTCGTCTCGTCGCTCGAGTCCCTGCACGAAGACCTGTATTTCGTGACGTTGGACTTCTTCGATGCTCTGGGGCGCACCACCACCAAGCAGCGGCTGGCTGGCCCGGGCAAAATCTTTCCGATCATCCACCCCGAGCGCCGCGGCCAGCCAGGCCAGGTCAAGATGCTCTACGCCGGCAACACCTCGACGAAGGCGGCGATCGAGATCCGCTACCGCGAAGAGGGGGCGCGCGCGCCGGAGCGGGTGAACCGCGACCTCGGCCAGATCGACACCACCGCGCCGGTCGCGCTGCGGTCGGTCGTGCGGGCGGACCGCGTCCGCGAGATCGAGCTGCAGGTCGAGGCCAAGGACGACCAGCAGGCGGCGCGCGCCGCCGATGCGCTGGACGCGCTCACGCGGCTGCATGGCGCCGGGCTTTTCCGGACGACGCTGTCGCTCGACCACGTCGACCGCGTCGCGGTGAGCATCGCGTTGAAAAACGCGTTGACCCGCCGCACCATCGCCAACACGGGCACCGCGGCGCCGTCGAGCGCACTGGCGCCTGGCGCGCGGCCGTCTCTGCCGCTGATGGCGTGGGATCACGTGATCGGCCCCGACGAGTCGGAGGCCCTGGTCGCGAAGTTGGCGGCGTTCCCCGAGGTCCGCGCCTATAAGGCGGGCCGCTCCTATCGCGGCCGCGATATCTCGGTGCTGGAGCTGACCGAGCCGACACCGAGCGAAATTGTTTCGCTCGCCAAGCTCACCGCGCTCAAGCCCACGGTGTTCATCACCGGCCGGCAGCACGCCAACGAGGTGTCGTCGACCAGCCACATCCTGAAGCTGGCCGAACTGGTCGTCTCGGACCCGGCGTACCGCGGCCTGCTGAAGAAGGTGAATATCGTCCTGCACCCGGTCGAAAATCCGGACGGCGCGCAGATGGCGTACGACCTGCAGAAGCTGACGCCCACGCACATGCTGCACGCCGGACGCTACAGCGCGCTTGGCATGGACGTAGCCTCGCAGGTCAACGTCGCGAACCCGTTGCTGCCCGAAGCGCTGGTCCGCGGCCGGCTGTGGCGGGAATGGCTGCCCGACGTCTACCTCAACCCGCACGGCTACCCGTCGCATGAGTGGGTGCAGCAGTTTGCGGGCTATGTGTCGCCTGGGTTCCGCTCGTACTGGACCACCCGCGGCTGGTATACCTCGGTCGGTGGCCTTCGCGATCCTCGCTATCCGGAACACGCCGACGCCGTCGCCGCGTTGCGCGAGTCCATCGTCCGCGAGATCAACAGCAACCCTGATGTGAAGGCCATGAATCTGCGGCACCAGGCCCGGTACCGCCGGTGGGCCTACGGGTTCTCGCCGTACGTCTACAACCAGGAGATCTACAAAGACACCGCGATCTACTACACCGACCCCGAAACGGGAGAGGTGGGCGGGTCGCGGCGCGCCGGCACCGGTCGCGGCTCTGGTGGTCGGTTCGCCATCGGATCGTGGCCGCAGGTAACTTTCTTCTCGGGCGGCACCGAAGCGCCCGACGAGACGGCGCAGGGTGATTGGCTGAACCTGGTGACCAAGCCCGGCTTCTCGTATCTGATGGCGAACCTGACCTACCTGCGCGATGGTCAGTACGTGGTGGAGCGCATTGAAGAGAATGGGCAGCGTGACTCGACGTCGATCACGTTGTTGCGCGTGCGCCCAGTGAGACCGGCCGCTCCAACCGGGCGACGGTGAAGGGCGGAGTCTCGCGAGAGCCGCGAGCGTAATAGAGTCGCGAAGACGGACGAGATGACCGGAAATGCCGTGCTTGGCGACCGCGAGTGGCCGCGCCGGCCGACAGATTAAGAAACGAGAGGAGAACCGCATGCGCAAGTGGATGCTGAGTACGTTACTGACAGTGGTGTTCGGGTTTGGGGGAACGGCATTCGCCCAGAATGCGCAGATCACCGGAACGCTAAAAGACCAGAGCGGCGGCGTGCTGCCCGGTGTCAGCGTGACGGCTCGGAACCAGGACACCGGCCTCACCCGCACGGCGGTGAGCGAGGGAACCGGTGTGTATCGCCTGGGTGCGCTGCCTCCAGGCGCCTATGTCCTGACCATCGAACTGCCCGGCTTCAGGACTGAGACGCGGTCCAACCTGGTCCTGGTCATTGACCAGACCGCCACCATCGACTTCACGATGAGACCGGAAGCGTTGCAGGAGTCGGTCACCGTCACCGGTGACGCGCCGATCGTGGACACCCGGACGGCCGTGGTCTCGACGAGCGTGACCAACGATCAGATTCAGGATCTGCCGGTTGCCTCGCGGCGCTGGGTCGATCTCGCCATGCTCACGCCCGGCGTGTCGCAGGACAACATCCGCGGCTTCTTCTACCGCGGCAACATCAACATCGGCGCCGGCACTCGCGAGTACTCCAACGGCTTCGTCGTCGACGGCGTGAACAACACGTGGGCCCAGATGGGCGAGCCGCGCCAGAACTTCGCGATGGACTCGATCCGCGAGTTCAAGGTGTCGCAGTCGACCTACAAAGCCGAACTTGGCCTCGCCACCGGCGGCGTGCTGACCGTGGTCACCAAGTCGGGGACCAACCTGTTCTCGGGCTCGGCCTTCACCTTCTTCCGTGACAAGTCGCTGACCGCCCAGACCGTGTTCGAGTCGAAGCGTCCCGACTTCCGTCGCTGGCAGTACGGCGGCACCTTCGGCGGGCCGATCGTCAAGGACCGCACGCACTTCTTCGGCGCGTTCGAACGCTCGGATGAGAACCAGTTCTTCACCGTCAATACCGGCGGCCGCTTCCCGCAGTACGACGGCACTTACGTCAGCGACCAGTACCGGTGGACCTACTCCGCCCGGGTTGACCATCAGATCTCGTCGACCCAGAATGTCTTCGCCCGCGCGGCGTCGGAGGTTGAGTACCGGCCAATCATCACCGCCGGCGGCAGCGTCCACCCGACCAACAGCTTCGACTTCGGTGTGCCGCGCGCGTCGTACGTCGGCGGCCACACCTGGCTGCTGAACACCTCCATGATCAACGACCTGCGCGTGCAGTACGCCTATGCAAAGTTTGAAGTCGCCCCGCCGTACAGCCACGGATCGTGGGAGCCGGGCTACTTCGGCGAAGACCGCTTGAGCCTGTGCACGCCGGTCTTCAACTATCCGTCGCTGGGCCTCGGCGGCTGCGGCAACAGCCAGATGGGTCCCGAGCGCCGCTTCCAGATTCGCGACGACATCTCATGGTCGCGTGGCACCCACCAGGTCAAGTTAGGCGGCGACCTCAGCATCATCCAGTTCCAGTCCGACAGCATGGGCTCGCCCCTCGGCACATGGACGATGCCGCGCGACACCCAGTTCAACGCCGCCGACCCGGCCACCTACCCGACGCAGTACCAGAACTCGCGGCCGACTTTTGCTGAGATCCCGGTGAAGCACTTCTCCACCTACCTGCAGGACGACTGGCAGTTGCGCAGCAACCTGACCCTGAACCTCGGCCTGCGCTACGACATCCAGTTTGGCTCGTTCAACGAGAACCTGCCAGGCCTGCAGCGCCGCATCGCCGACAAGCTCGGCGCCTCCTTCGGGTCGTATCCGATTCCCGTGCCGTTCCACGACGGCGCCGACAAGCGCGGCGACCGCAATAACTTTGGGCCGCGGGTCGGCTTGGCGTGGGACGTTACCGGTGACGGCCGAACCAATGTGCATGCCGGCTACGGCATGTTCTACGACAACATGCGCACACTGCAGAACTTCGGTGAGCTGACCTGGCCGCAGGCGCAGTCGATCGTCATTAGCAACCCGAGCTACCCCGATCCGCTCCAGGGCAAATCGCGCGAGCAGTTCCTCTCGACCGCGCCGCCGAACATCAGTGTTCTGTCGAACGACGCCGTCAACCCGTACGCACACCAGACCAGCGGCGGTCTGTCGCGCATGATTGGGCG
>CAMBHC010000303.1 GCA_945866285.1 Candidatus Sulfopaludibacter sp. SbA3
GTCCCGTCAGCGGCTGTTCAAGCACCACATGATTTGAAAACGCGCGAAACACCGACTCGTATCCGGGGAGACGCAAGTGCAGAGACGAGGGATCGGGGTCGTCTGCGCCGAGGCGCGCATGGGCATCGGCGCCCGCCAGCGCCGGCACCGAACGGGTCGCACCGAGCGTGTCCCATCGCGCCAGCAGGTCGGCCGGTCGATCCAGTAAGGACGCAATCGCACCGGGCGCGCGGAGTGCATAACGGACCACCGCCCGCGCCAGCGCCGCACTCGACTCGTCGCGCCAGCCGCTGTCGGCGTTGATCCACTCAAGACCATCAACGGGAACGTCCCACGCGTTCCAGCGCAGCGCGGGCCTCGGCGAGTCGGGATGCGCGGCAATCCCGAATCCGCCCAGTCGATGCACGTCCTCAATCACGTCGGCGGCCTCACCGGCGAATGGATATGGCGTGGCCGGCAGGCCGAGGGCGACGAGGTGTCCGGCAGCGGTATTGAGCTCCACCGCATCGATCACCAACACGCCATGGCGGTACTGGGGCGGATCGGGCGGCCTCGTACCGTCGCCATGGTCGGTCACGATGATGAACTGCAGCCCGGCGCGCTCCGCCGCCTGCGCGATCTCATCCATGGTGCCGCTGCCGTCGGATCGATCCGAGTGAATATGGTACGCCCCACGGGCCGTCGGCCCAGCGTCCGACCACACCGGAGTGACGACCGGGGCCGGGGGCAGAAGCGCCAATACGGCGATCCCGATCACCGCGGCGCCAATCACCGCCGCGCGCGCACCCTTGTTGCCGAATCTCTGCATCATCTGGTCAGGAGCGCGGATGAAACTTGTCGTAGACCGTCCGCAACCGTGCTTCAAGGATATGCGTATAGATCTGCGTCGTCGACAGATCACTGTGCCCCAGCATCATCTGGATGGCGCGCAGATCGGCGCCGCGATCGAGCAGATGGGTTGCGAACGAGTGCCGCAACACGTGGGGACTCAGTGACGCGGCCAATCCGCACTGCCGGCCGTATGCCTTCAGGATTTTCCAGAAGCCGACGCGGGTCAGGCCGGTGCCACCCCGCGCGTTGACGAACAGGCGGGTGGCCGAGCGTTGCTTGAGCAAGGCCGGCCGTGACTCCTTGAGGTAGCGCACCACCCACGACGCCGCCTCATCGCCGAGTGGCACCAGCCGTTGCTTGCGTCCCTTGCCCGTGGTGGTCAGGTAACCGCTCTCGAGGTTGACGTCGGGCGCCTTCAGGTTGATCAGTTCCGACACGCGCAGGCCCGTGGCGTAGAGCACCTCGATCAGCGCACGGTCGCGCAGTCCGCGCGGCGTGGAGGTATCGGGGGTCGCGAGCAGCCGGTCGACATCCTCAATCGACAGGAACTTCGGCAGCGTCTTCCACGCCCGCGGCGCTTGCAAGTCGTCCGCCGGGTTGGCGGTGCGATGACCGGCGACGACGAGAAAGCGATAGAACCCGCGGAAGCAGGCCACGGCGCGCGCCACCGAGGCCGGCGAGCGCCCCTCCCCCATCAGTTGGCGGACCAGGGCTTCGAGGCCGCGGCGGTCGAGGTCCTCGACCGGCCGCTCGTGGCCGGCCGCAAACTGCGCCAGGTGGATGAGGTCACGACCGTAGCTTTCGACCGTGTTGGGCGACAGCCGGCGCTCCACCGCCAGGTGGGTCAGGTAGGTATCGACCAGCACGCTCACCGCACAAGGATAGTCCGGCTGGAGAGGGATGCGTCATTGACAGCAGCGGCACCGGTGACTAGTATCAAAACCTCCCGTGATAGAAACAGAGACTCGTTAGTGGCCGTACCACGTTCGCGATGGCAGTTGCTCCCCACCGAAGCCATTAACCCCGCTTCGTTGAACATCGACAAGCTCGATGCTGGCGGCATCGTCGATCTCATGCTGGCCGAAGACCGCCGCATGCTCGCCGCCGTCCACAAGGAGCGCGATCGCATCGCGCTCGGCGCCGACATGTGCTCGAAGGCCCTCCGCAAGGGCGGCCGGCTGGTCTTCGTCGGGGCCGGCACCAGCGGACGCCTGGGCGTCGTCGAATCAGCCGAGATGCCGCCGACCTTCGGCACCAACCCACTGCTGGTGCAAGGCATCATGGCGGGCGGCAAGAACGCCATCCTCCGCGCCAAAGAGGGCTCGGAGGATAACTACGAAGAAGGCGCCCGCGCCATCACCCGGCTCGACCCGACCAAGAAGGACGTGGTCATTGGCGTCTCGGCCAGTGGCATGACGCCGTTCGTGCGCGGTGCGCTGACCAGCGCCCGCAAGGCCGGCTCACGCGTCGTCTTCGTCACCTGCGATCCACGCAACGAACTGCAGGCCTTCGTCGACCTCACGATTGCCCCGGCGGTGGGCCCGGAAATCATCGCCGGCTCGACCCGCCTCAAGGCCGGTACCGCCACCAAGCTCGTCCTCAACATGCTGACGACCTCGGCAATGATCCTGATCGGCAAGACCTACGGCAACCTGATGGTGGACGTGAACGCCCTCGGGTCCGAGAAACTCCGCGACCGCGCCCGCCGCATCGTGCACATCGTCACCGACCTTGACTATGACGAAGCCGAGAAGCTGCTGAAGAAGGCGAAGTGGAACGTCAAGGTCGCGATCGTGATGCAGAAGACGGGCCTCACCCTGGCGAAGTCGATTGCTCGGCTGCGCAAGTCGGACGACTTGATCCGCGAAGCGATCGGTGAGGACATCGAGCCCCGCCTCAAGGCCCTCATCGCAGGCGTACTCTAACCGGGCGCCTGTCCTGCGTCAGCGGACACGCCGAAGGCGCGATCGGCGAGTCGCTGCGCGGCGCCGCGGTCGAGCATCGCCGTCACCCGCGGATACAGCTGCAGGAATGACGCGGGGAGTCGCGTCGTAATCGGCCCGTCCACCATGCCGGCCACGGCCGCCTGCTTCTCTTCCCCCGTCGCCATCAACACAATCTCACGCGCGTGAAGGATGGTGGCCATCCCCATCGACAACGCGTGGCTCGGCACCCGGTTGCTGTCACCACCAAATAATCCTGCGTTGGACCGCCGCGTCTCGGCTCGCAGTTCGGCGACGTGCGTCTCGGCCTGCAGGCTCTCGCCCGGCTCGTTGAAGCCGATGTGACCGTTGGCGCCAATCCCGAGGATCTGAAGATCGATCCCGCCGGCCTGCTCAATCGCGCATTCGTAGCGCGCGCACTCGGCCGCCAGATTCGGTGCGCGGCCATCGAGCAGGCCGATGTGCTCTGGCGTCATGCGCACGTGATTGAACAGCTCCGCCTGCATGTAGGAGCGATAGCTGCCGGAATCGCCGGCGCCAAGCCCGACGAATTCATCGAGATTGAACGTGCGGACCTGCGACCAATCGACATGGCCGCGCTGGCTGCGCGATCGGATCTCACGGTACAGCGCCACTGGCGTCCGGCCGGTGGGCAAGCCGAGGACGATGCGCGGGTTGCGGGAGATGGCTTCGATCAGGCGAGTGGCGAGCGCCGCGGCCAGGGCATCTTCGTTTTCAAAGCGTTCAATGTTCACAGCGGTATCGCGCGGAAAGCATCAAGGTACGGAGGGATGCGGATGCCGCCACGGGCCTCCGCCAGGGCCAGGCGCACCGCGCCCATGGCCGGTTCACTATCTAGGGCGGTCACGGAACTGCGCGGCGCCACTTCAGCCAGCCGGGTCGTCACTTCGGTCGCCAGCCACTGCGCGCTTCGAATCATCCCCCCCGACAGCAGGATCGGAAACTGTTCGCCGCGCATCTCGAGGCGCGCGACGACCGATGCCGCGGCCAGCGCCAATTCGTCAGCGGCCTTTCGCATGATCTCGGTCGCCACCACGTCGCCCTCGGCGCGGGCCTGTTCGACCGTCTGGCCCAGCGAGGCAATGGCGTGCTTCCCCTTGGCGTCGTCGTAGATTTCCGAGACCAGCTGTTCGGGCCGCGACAACGAGAAATGCGCCAGCACCAACGGCGTGAGACGGGTACGGGGACCCCGACCATCGGCGTCGCGCGCCACGGCCTTCAA
>CAMBHC010000304.1 GCA_945866285.1 Candidatus Sulfopaludibacter sp. SbA3
ACCGTCAAAGCCCATAACACCCTGTTTGGCCACACCGTGGAGTTCGACGCCGCGGCCGGTGAGACCGTGCGCTTCCGCTGCGAGAACGGCCTGACCGGCGGCGGCATGGTCATGGTGTTGATGATGGGCGTCGCCTACCTGCGCGTCCGCCTGACGAGAATTTAAGCCACAGAGGACATAGAGGACGCAGAGCTAATCATTAAAATGCGACGTGGCCGCTCCGAAGCCTGATCGCATTTAGAAAAGCATTCCTCTGTGTCCTCTGTGTTCTCTGTGGCTAGATTCTTACGCCCAGCGCCGCGATGGCGGTAGTGGCACCCCATCCTATCTCCCGAAAATAATCTTCTCCCGCACCAGCAGCCCCGCCGTCGCGCGGATGACGATCACGGCAATCACCAGGTTCGTGACCGTCACGACCGTAAACACCAGCGGGTGAATCGGCTTGTTGCCCAGGACATCGGTCAGCAGCGATTGCTGGCCAATCCACGGCACGTAGTACATCCACGCCTTGGTCGGCATGGTGTTCATGGTGGCCATCATGCCCGGCACCATCTGCGCCATCATCAGGAAGCTCAGGTAACTCTGCGCCTCCTTGAACGACTTGGCGAAGGTCGCGAGATACATCTGGATCGCGGCGATCAACGGACAGAGAGGCAGCACGACGGCCAGGGTGCCCACCAGTTGGGCGGGTCCGAGCACGAACTTGATGCCCAGGTCCTGCAGCGGGATGTATTGGAACAGGGCGACCAGCAGGCCGCCGGTGACCAGCACGCTCAGCATGGCGGTCGCGGTGCCGGCGAGCCACTTGCCGCCGGCAATCGCGCCGCGCGGTGCCGGGTTCACCAGCAATGCCTCGAGCGAGCCGCGCTCACGCTCACCGGCGGTCGAGTCGGTGGAGATCGACATCGCCCCCGTGAAGGCCGCGATCATCACGAACAGTGGAATGAATCCGAGAATCATCGCCGCGCGCTGCTGCGCACTCGAGACCTCGACGTCCTCGATCTGCACCGGCGACGCCACGACCGGGTTGATGCCGCGGCCGATCAGCCGGAGGCTGCCAATCTCGTTGCCATAGCGCAGGAACAACGCCCGAACCCGCTGCACCTTGGGCCGGTTGTTCTGGCTCGAGCCATCGGAGATCAAGCGGACCTGCGCCGGTGTCGATGCGGCGAAGTTCTTCGCGAAGTCATCGGGAATGACGACAATCACGTCTTCGCGGCGGGTGCGGACGGCTTCTTCAGGATCGGCCGGACCCGCGACGATCGCGATGCCCGGTTGCTGCGTCAGCCACTCGACGAGCGCCGGTGCGTTGGCCGCACCAATGACCGGCACCGTGATGTCCTCCACCTGCCGCTGGCGACTGGCGAGGTTGGTGAACATGAAGCCGATAATGGCCGGGGCGAGCAGCGAACTGATCAACACCGTCATGATCGAGCGGCGGTCGCGCGACCAGTCGGTGAGCTCCTTGCGGCACACCACCATCGCCTGCGTCAACTGGCTCGACGTCATGACGACACCCCGGTGTCGACTTCAAGACCGCTTAAGGCGACGAACGCGTCCTCGAGATTCGGGTGCCCGGTCTGCCGGCGCAGGTCATCGGGCGAGCCGGCGGCGACAATCTTGCCGCGCGCGATCACGATGATGGTGTCGCACAATGCCGATACCTCCTGCATCACGTGGCTCGAGAACAACACGGTGTGTCCTTCGCCCTTCAGCCGCCGGATGATCTCGCGCACCGCGCGCGTGCTCATCACGTCGAGACCGTTGGTGGGTTCGTCCAGCAGCACGTTCTTGGGGTTGTGGACTATCGCGCGGGCCAGCGCGGTCTTGGTCCGCTCGCCGTGCGAGAAGCCGGCAACACGGCGATCGGCGATGGCCGCCATGTCGAGCAGCTTCAGCAGATGTTCGGTGCGGTTCGCCAGGTCGGCGCCGGTGATGCCCTGCAGCTCGCCGAAGTAGCGGATGTGCTCGCGAGCCGTGAGCCGGGGATACAGGCCCGACTGATCGGGCAGCACACCGAGGCGTAGCCGCGCGCCCTGCGGATCCGCGACCGCGTCTACGCCATCGACGAGAATGCGGCCTTCGTCCGGCCGCATCAAGGTATAGAGCATGCGGAGGGCGGTGGTCTTGCCGGCGCCGTTGGGACCGAGCAAGCCGGTGACCGCGCCGTCGAACGCCGTGAACGTCACGCCAGTAACAGCGTGAACGGTGCCGAAGCGCTTGTGCAGGTTCTCGACCTGGATCATCCGCCGCCGCCCTTCTGTGTGTCCCCGGTCGGGCTTTGGCGAGACAGGTTTCCGCCGATGGCGGGGTCGGGGCCGGCCGGTGTTACGAAGAACGGGGGCCGCTTCACGTTCGCCATGCAACTGGTGTCCAGTCCCTCGACGCTGCCCTTGGTGAGGAAGGCGCGGATGATGCGCACGCCGCAGCCGGTGCCGCCCGCCGTATGGCCCGTGCCGGGCATCACGAGGTGCTTCGACGCCGACAGGTGCGTGGCGGTCGCCTCGCCCCACACCGGTGGCGTGACCGGATCGATCTCGCCAGACATCACCAGCGTCGGCACCGATGACGTGACGGGGTCGTAGAAGGAATCGGCTACTTCGCCGCGCGGCCAGAATGCGCACGCGTCCTGTTGCAGGCGCATCACGTACGGGCCGAACAGCGAGCCGGCGGATTCCCTGGCGACGTCAGCCTGGGTGAAGCGTGGCGCGTCTTCGGCGCAGATCACCGACAACTGCATGCCGACGCTCATGTTCGAGGGGCCGCCGTTGTCGCCGATCGATGCGAGCGCCAGCAGCCCCTGGAAGTCGTTCTGTTCGGCAC
This sequence comes from Candidatus Sulfopaludibacter sp. SbA3, assembly GCA_945866285.1. Lineage (GTDB taxonomy): Bacteria > Acidobacteriota > Vicinamibacteria > Vicinamibacterales > UBA2999 > 12-FULL-67-14b. The sequence goes on from CAMBHC010000304.1 coordinate 2,824, forward strand.
GTTCGACCAGCGCTGGAATCAACGATGACGCGATTGGAATGTAGAGCGTGCTGGCCAGGATGTTGGCCAGTGTGCGTGCCGACATCGTGATGTTGCCGCGCTCGCCCGTGCGCGGGTGCACGACGGCCACGGTGGCGGGCGACTTCTCGAGTCGTGCCATCAACGCGGGCAACCGCGACGTCAGGTTGGGATACTTCGCGTTGCACGCCGCGGTGGCCGCGCAATCGTCGATCAGCAGGTCGAGTGCGCGCTGCACATCGCGAGGGAAAAATAGCGGCAGGCGCATGTTGGTCGGCGCCACGCCATCGAGCACCGCCGAGCGGACGCGGTCGCCATGCTGGCGCAAGTAGACGAGACCCGCGCGGGTCCCATACGAACCACCATAGAGGTTGATCTTCTCGTAGCCCAGGAAAGCCCGCACATCGTCGAGGTCGTCCATCGCGATTGGCGTGGTGTAGAGACGCAGGTCGGCGTCGTAGCCGGCCAGACACTGTTTCAGCATCGCCAGTGACTCGGCTTCACTGCGATTGAAGGTGGCCAGCGAGTCGTCCTCGTCCTCGCAGTCCAGGGGATTCGACTGGCCGGTGCCGCGCTGGTCGACGAGGACGATGTCGCGATCGGTGAGGACCTGCCGGAACATCTCGCGCACCATCTTCGCCATCGTGGCGGCGCCCTGACCGGGGCCGCCGGCGAGAAAGAACAGCGGGTCGGGCGCGGCGTCTGCCCGCAGTGCCGGCAAGACGACGATGTTCAGGTCAATCTGCCGGCCTTGTTTCGTGGCGCGGTTCTCGAAGACCCTGAGGGTCCCGCACACGGCGTCAACCGGGGTGTCGTCGCCCGTGCAGGGCTTGAGGCGGTCGGTGATGGAGAGCTGGGCGGGTTGCTTGCAGCCGCACAGGACTAGCACGGCGAGCAGGAGAAGACGTCGCACCCGCAGATTCTGCCACGGTGTCAGACACCGTTCCAAGAGTTACGGAAACCGTAAAAGGGAAGCAGGTCCACTTTTACGGCTTCCAGTCTGGCATGCGGTCGTTGCCGCGGCCCGTGGTGAGCCGCTGTGCGGTCCGCGAGCCGTCCGCGGGCGCGATCGCCAGGTCCCAATCCTCGCCTTCGTGGTGGGCGGGGCTGACCGACAGCGCCAGCCATCGGCCGTCGGCGGACCATTTCGGGT
>CAMBHC010000305.1 GCA_945866285.1 Candidatus Sulfopaludibacter sp. SbA3
CACGCCGACGCGACTGCGGCTGAATACGTCTCGGTTGACGCGCAGCACGGTGAAGTTGGTCCCCACGGCACCGGCCAGCGGCTCGTCCTCGGTCCGCATCTGCAGCGCGCCCACTTGGAAGCCGCGGCCGCGGCCAAGCAGGCGGCCGCCACCGAGAATGGGCACGGCGGTGCCGTTCTCCAGCCCGATGCGACGGCTGTAGAACAACAGCGGTGCCGGGTTGTTACCGCCTCCGCCGCCTCCGCCGCCGCCGCCGCCGCCGCCGCCGCCGCCGCCGCCCGCGGCGCCACCACCGCCCGCAGCGCCGAAGTTGAAGTAGTCCTGCCCCTCGAGGAAGAACTCGCGCTTCTCAGGAAAGAACAGGCTGAACCTGGTGAGGTTGACCTGCGCTTCGTCGTCTTCCACCTGCGCAAAGTCGGTGTTGTAGGTGAAGTCGGCGACGACCGACTGGGTGATCGCCCACTTCGCATCGGCGCCGAACTCGCCGTTCAGGTCGTTGTCGAGCGGCGGCGTCGCCAGCCGGTTGGTGAGCAGCGACCCAAGTCCATAGGGTTTCACGTCGACGTTCCGCTGCTTCGCGGGTGTCGCCAGGCCAACGAGCGTACCCGCGGACGAAATCTTCGCCAACCCGCGGCGCCCCCACGAACGCGGCACTGCGGTCAGGAAGGTGCTTTCGTTGTTCCATCGGACCAGGCGGCGAAAGTTGATGCCCCATGTATCGCCGCCCTCTTTGAAGCGGATCGAGCGAAAGGGAATCTGGAACTCCACCGTCCAGCCGCCGTCGAAATCGGCCGTGCGAGCATCCCACAGGGTGTTCCAGTTGGGATTGGGCTGTTCGTTGATGACCTGCGAGTCACCCATGCCGCCCAGGGCGTTCACGTAGAACCCGTAGCCGTTGCGCCGATCATTGAAGGTGTCGAGGCTAACGGCAAAGTGATCGTTGTTGTACAGGTTGAACGAATCGCGGCGCATCTCGTTGGCGACGCGGCGCTCCGGATGCAGCTCCCACAAGCGAGCGCTGACATACAGGTAGTCATCGTCATAGAACACCCACACTTCGGTCTTGTCCGTGGGCGGGCCGCCTTCGATGGGATCCTGCTGGATGAAGTCGCCGGACGACGGCACGTCACGATAGACCGCCTCGTCTAGGCGGCCATCAAACGTGAGGGGCGCGGGCAGCGGCATGGAGCGCACCGTGGCCTGGCCCTGTCCATCGCGCACGATGGTGGCCGGCGGCACCGGCATCATCGGCGGGGTGGTCGCCGCGGATGGCGCCGGCGCCATCGCTGCGCCTTCGCCCAGGCTCACGAGTCCGAGGATGAGTGCCGCCCGGATCGCGCGACGAAGACAACGAGAGACAAAAACACTGTTCAGCGACATGGTCTGCGGAATACGCTAGCCTACCTTCTTCGGCCCGACTTCGAAAATGGCAATCGACGAATACCGGAAGAAACGCGACTTTACGAAGTCACCCGAGCCGGCCGGGGAGGCGGCGCCGAAGCGCAAGAAGGCCGGCGCTCCCCTGTCCTTCTGCGTCCAGAAACATCTGGCCTCACACCTCCACTACGACCTGCGGCTGGAGTGGAACGGCGTGCTGCTGTCGTGGGCGGTGCCGAAGGGACCGTCGATCGATTCACGCGACAAGCGGCTCGCCATGCACGTGGAAGACCATCCCATTGAGTACGGCACCTTCGAGGGCGTCATCCCCGAGGGCTACGGCGCCGGCGTCGTGATGTTGTGGGACGTGGGCACCTGGGAACCGGAGGTCGACGTCGACTCGGCCTTCCGCAAGGGCGACCTCAAGTTCCGCTTGAACGGCTACAAGCTCAAGGGGTCGTGGGTACTGGTCAAGACTCACGGCTTCGGTGGCGCGCCGAACAGCTGGCTGCTGATCAAGCACCAGGACGACTGGTCCGGCCCCATCGACATCGCCGAGTTTGCGCCGTTGAGTGTCAAGACGCCGAACGCCGGCTTCGCGGAGATCCTGCAGGGCAAGACGCCTGCCCTCTGGCTCAATAACCCGCCAGCCAAGACCGGCGACACCGGCGAGGCGTTCAAGAAGGTCATGGCGCGGGCGCACACCATGACAGCCGCAAAGGCAACCACGAAGAACGCGAAGCCAGTAGCTTCAAGAGCACAATCAAAAGCCTCGGCCACAAAGCGCTAGCGGCCTACTTCCGATAGTCGAGCGCCGGCTTGCGGTCGGCCAGCCGGGTCGTGTACTTGAAGTTTGGCCCGCGTCGCTTCTCGAACTCCTCGCGGGCCTTCGCGATGTGCGCGGGATCCGAGAACAGATCCATCGCCATCAGCGCCATGCCCTTCGCGGCAACCATCATCCCCTTGGCGCCAATCGACATGCCGCCGGCGGCGACCGCCTGCCAACTGTGCGCGGGCGTGCCAGGTACCCAGGTTGCGGCGGTCAACTGCACGGTGGGCACGCGCCAGCTCACGTCGCCGAGGTCGGTTGAAGCGCTGCCGATGCCGTCTTCCGGTGCGAACACGGAATTGGCGCTGTCGATCGGCGGCAGCTCGCCCTCGAGCGACTTGCGAATGCCTTCGGCGAACTGGCGTTCGGCCGGCGTGTATTCGTAGCCGCCGACCTTGCGCAGGTTCTGCTGCATCAGCCCGACGAGATAGCTGTTGGGCAGCACGTTCCAGACCGCGCCGGTCAGCTCCAGCTCCATGGTCGTGCCGGTCCCGAGGGCGGCGCCGCGGGCGGCGTTGGTAATGCGCTCCCAGATGCCCTCGAGCACGCGCATGTCATTGTGCCGGGCGTAGTAGTACGCCTCGGCGAAATCCGGGACGACGTTCGGGGCGCGGCCGCCGTTGGTGATCACGTAGTGAATGCGGGCGTCGGACGGCACGTGCTCGCGCATCAGGTTGACCATGGCGTTCATGGCCTCGACGCCGTCGAGCGCCGAGCGGCCGCGATCGGGCGCGGTGGACGCGTGCGCGGAAATGCCACGGAAGCGGAACTTGCCCGTGATGTTGGCGAGCGTGCTCGACGCGCTGGAGGCGTTGCGGTCACCCGGATGCATGGTCACCACCGCATCCACGTCGTCAAACAGGCCGGCGCGCAGCATGTAGACCTTGCCGGCACCGCCTTCCTCGGCCGGGGTGCCATAGAAGCGCAGGGTGCCGGAGCGCTTGTTGGCGACCAGCCATTCCTTCACCGCGATGGCCGACGCCGTCGCGGCGGTGCCGAACAGGTGATGGCCACAGCCGTGCCCGGCGCCTTCGGGCACCAGCGCGCGGCGATCCGCCTCGGCGGCCTGCGACAGCCCGGGCAGGGCGTCGAACTCGCCGATGATGCCAATCACGGGCTTGCCTGAGCCCCACGTCGCCGTGAACGCGGTCGGAATCTCCGCCACGCCGGCGGTCACGGTGAAGCCCGCAGCCTTGAGCTGTTCCTGCAACAGCGCGCTGCTCTTGGCTTCCTGGTAGCCAACCTCGGCCCATGACCAGATCTGCATCGCGACATTGCGATAGGTCGCGGCCTTCTGGTCGATCGATGCGAGCACGGCGTTCGCATCCATGGTCTGCGCCGATGCCGAGGCGGCGCTCAACGCAAGAGTGAGCAGGGCGGCCATCGTTCGTTTCATACGAGCAATCTCCTGGAAAGGACTGACCAGACCGGGGGGGGTAACACGCCCAGTTCGTCGCGCAACTGGCCGGAGCTGCCGCCAGAGTCGAACATGGTCACCACCGCGTTCAAGCGGAGCCAGGGGTTGCGCTTGAGGCCACCCAGCAAGCTCGACAGGCCGGTATCGCCGCCAAAACACCCCAGATTGATTTCGCGAAGGCGCATATTCGAACAGCTGACCCGGAAGAGTCGTATTCTACAAGAGATGGACAGTTCGAACGGCGGGCCACTCGCCAACACCCTGCACGACCTTCAGCACATCTTTGGTGACCGCCTTCAGGCCTTCGTGGCGTACGGGCCTCGGCATGCGTCACCGGCACCCAGCGTGGCGCTGGTCCGCACACTCACGAG
>CAMBHC010000306.1 GCA_945866285.1 Candidatus Sulfopaludibacter sp. SbA3
GAAAATCTCTTCAGCGCGGGCGTGGACATCGTCCCCGTCATCACCCTCATCAACGGCGTGAATAACGAGCAGGTGGGCCGGGTGATCGAGTTCGCGCTCGACAACCCGAAGCGCATCAACTTCCTGTCGTTCCAGCCGGTCAGCTTTACCGGCCGCGACGAAGAGGTCACAGCCGAGCGCCGCGCCGCGCAGCGCTACACCCTGTCGCACCTGGCGCACGACGTAAAGAACCAGACCGGCATGGGCGAGCCGGTGCGCGACTGGTTCCCGATTTCGTTCATGGGCACGTTCACCGACTGGGCCGACATCGCCAGGGGGCCCGAGAACGAATGGGGCAACCTGACCTGCGGCTGCCACCCCAATTGCGGCGTCGGCATGGCCATCATGATCGACAAGGAAACCAAGGAGGCGGTGCCCGTCACCGCGTTCGTGCGGGCAGAGCGGCTCGCGAGCGACGTGGCGGAAGTGAACGACGCCGCGCGCGGCAAGTTCCTGACCATTGCCGGCATGGCGCTGGCGCTGGCGCGCAACTACGATCCGTTCAAGGCGCCGACGCCTTTCCGGCTGACCGACCTGCTGAAGAAGTTCGACAAGACCCTCGGCGCGACCGGCCGCGACTACGGCAAGGTGACCGGCGACCGCACCATGGAAGACATCGAGAAGCGGCGCGCCGACCGCTGGAACTTCCTGTTCATCGCCGGCATGTGGTTCCAGGACCTCTTCAACTACGACTTCCGCCGCACCGAGATGTGCATCATCCCGTATGCCACGCAGATGGGTGAGATTTCCTTCTGCGCCTACAACACCGGCATCGGCTGGCGGAACATCATCGAAAAGATGCACATGACGGCGACGCTCACCAAGTGGTACGACGAGCACGGCCGCCACGAGATCTTCGCCGGCAACAAGTCGGTGCCGCTCGGCAGCACCGCGCACACCCTGAAGCTGAACGCGGAAGCGGTGGCGACCGGCATCCAGACCGACCTCGACGACCTCGGCATTGCGAAGAACTCGCGCGACGAGAAGATCGCGGCGCAGAAAAAGAAGAACATGACCCCAGAAGAGTTGCGCCATCACGCGGAGATGGAGGCGCTCTACCGCAAGGAAGTGCTCAAGGAACAGCCGGGGGTGCCGGTGCTGCAGATCCAGGGCCTCAAGAAGGCCCAGCAGCCGACCACTCACGGATGTCGTGTCGCCCTTCAGAGCGACCTGAGACGAAAAGGCCGGAGCCAGCGATGGCTCCGGCCTTTTCTATTATCTAGAAGCTGAACTTCGCGGCCAACTGCATCACCCGGGGCTGATACGCATTGAGCAAGCTCTGTCGCGGCTGGCCGAAGGTGGTCGAGTTCAACTGGCCGTTGTAGGCGCCGTAGTTGGCGTGGTTGGTCAGGTTGAACACCTCGACGATGCCGGTCAGCTTCGTGCCGCCAGGCAGCTTGATGTCCTTCGACAGGCGCACGTCGATGCGATGCAGCGGCAGTCCCTGCAAGGCGTTTCGGGGAGCAACCTGGCCGGCGGCAATCACCGCGGGACCGTCGAACCGATCGAGTACCGAGATGCTGCCGCTGTTGGTCGGCGACGTGACGACCGTCGCGGGTACCGTGATTGCCGTGGTGCCCGAGTTCAGCCGCGTGGTGCCGGTGTGCCCGTAAGGATTCAAGGCCACCGTCGTTGCGTAGTAGTTGCCCGAACCGAAGAGATACGCACCAGACAGGGATATGTCGTACGGCAAGCGCCAGATACCGTTGAAGCGGAGGGTGTGGCGCTGGAACTCCGTCGCACGCGCCCATTCGGCATCGGGGTCGAACGGGTTGTTCCCCTGGTACTGGAAGTTCGTGCTGTCGTCGTGGGCGAACAGCATGTAGGTATACGACATGCCCGCCTGCCAGTTGTTGGCGTAACGCCGCGTGATGCCGCTCGAGATGGCGGCGTAGTCGGCGCTGCCATTCGATTCGAGCCACTGAATCTGTCCATAGGCCGGGTCGGGCCGGCCCTGCGCCGGGTTGCGGTTGTAGCCGGTCGCCGGGTTGAAGAACAGGTTGGGATCACGCTGACGCGCGAAGTTGTAACCCTTCCAGTGCGTGAGGTCCGCTTCAATGCCCAACTGCGGACCAAGCTGGCCCTGGAAGCCGATGATGCTCTGCCAAGTGGACGGCATCTGGTAATCGTGCGCGATCACGCGTGGGCCCTGGGCCGGCAGCGGTACCTTGCCCGACACGATGTCCGCCTGGGTGACACCACGCGTGGGATCCTGCAGGAAGCCCGGTCGGCCATCGTTGGGAAACGAGTTCACCAGGATGCGCTCACCGTTGAACGACTGGATGCTGAACGTCGTGTTCGAATCGGGAATGCTGTAATACAAGCCGCTGCCGCCGCGAATGACCCAGCTGCCCTTGGCGCCGATGTTCCAGGCAAATCCGGCGCGCGGCGCGACGCTGCCGATGTCGCGCAGGTTGTTCGGATACAGCAGATCGCCACCTTGCAGGTCGATGTCGGGGTACTGCGAGACTCCGCCGGCCGGATTGAACTTGGCCTGCGTCGTGATCAGCGGCGGATCCAGCGCGCCCCAATCGGCGTCCCACCGGACTCCGTAGTTGATGGTCAGCGAATCTTTCACCCGCCAGGTGTCGCCAGCCCACACCGCCCAGGTCGGCCGCGGGATGTCGATGGTCCAGTCGCCAAAGTTCTGGTCGAAGCGCTGGATGGTCGAGTCGAGGCCGGTGAGGTCCCACTTCGAGGGGTCGTCCCACGCATCGAACGGGATGCGGCGATTGATGTCCGCGGGAATGGTATTGAAAATGAACTCGCCACGCGACAGCAGCTCCCAACTGCCAGTGTCGTGCCAGCGCAGGAACTCGCCACCGATCTTCGAATCGTGACGACCCCACGACTTGGACAAGTCGTAACGCACGCTCATGGTGTTCTGGAAGAACTCCTGCGGGTAGTTGCGCCGCTGGCCGACAGTCAGGCCCGGGAACACGTAGTTCGGTGTGTCAACGAGCTTGTTCGACACCAACCGGTTCTGCCAGTCGAAGTGGGTGTAGCCCACCTTGACCTCCTGTAGCGTGGTGTTGCCCAAGACCTTGGCCCAGGTGCCGACCACGTTGATCGCGGTGCGATAGCGGGCCGCCGCCTGCGACGGATGCTCGGTGCCGGCCACCTGCGTGAAGGGGTTGCCCCAGTCCCAATACGAGCCGCGCACGGTGAAGTGGTCGGTGGTCTTCGCCTGCCAGTCGCCACGGCCGAGGAAACTGTTCTGCACCAGCTTGGTATCAAAGTTGAACGACTGCCCCGGCAGCGCCGCCGGCGCCGCCAGAATCGTGTTGGGCTCGTTCTCGCGTTCGTACGACAGGAAGAAGTGCGCCTTGTCCTTGATCAGCGGCCCGCCGAACGCACCACCAATCTGCTGATTGGCGTACGGCAAGACGCGATTGGCAATGAAGTCTTTCGCAATGAACTTGTCGTCACGGAAGTAGCCGTAGACGCTGCCGTCGTAGTTGTTGGTACCGGAGCGCGAGATGGCCTGCACCTGGATACCGAGCGACCGGCCCTGCGTGATGTCGAACAAGTTGGTGACGACCTGGAACTCGGCGATCGCCTCGCGGCTGAATTTCGGCTGGCCAAATCCGGAACCGGCCACCTGCTGGGTGATCTCCTGGCCGTCGAGGTTCAACTGGAACTGCCGGTCGCGCACACCGGGCGTGGTATCGACCGCGTTGGCGGTGATGCCTTTCACCTGCATCGCCAGTTCCATCCAGTTGCGGCCCTGCAGCGGTAACTCTTCCATCTGCCGGCGATCGACGTTGCCCGCCACCTGCGTGGAACTCACGTCCACGAGCGGCGATTCGCCGGTCACCGTCAATGTCTCGGTCAGCGACGCCACTTGCAGCGTGAACGGCAGGTTGCGGTTCTGCCCGACCAGGAGCTCGACGTCGGCGATGACGAGGGTCGTGAAGCCCGACAACTCGGCCTGGACCTTGTAGCGGCCC
>CAMBHC010000307.1 GCA_945866285.1 Candidatus Sulfopaludibacter sp. SbA3
CAGGTGGTCTTTTTGTCGTCTGGCGTCACACTGATGACTGGTTGTCGGAATACTCAAAAAGCCCAGTAAACCAGCAGTTAACATGACTTTATGGAACACTGTTGACTAATTAGCACCACGTGGCCCATGAATTGCTCTAGTATTGGGCGTATGCGAGCCACGCTTATTTCCACCAACGTCCGCAAGAAGGCAGTTTGGGGCCGCACGGCAATCCTGGGTGCTGCGTTTGCCGTCCTGACTTCGGTTCCGGCCAGTGCGCAGAAGCCGGCGAAAGTTGACGAAGCGGTCCACCAGAAGATGACGACGGGCGAGTCGGCTCGCGTGATCATGCAGTTCGACACCACCGCCGAACGGGATGCGGCGTTCAACCGCCTGCTCGATCGCGGCGCCGCCGTCCGCTCGATGGACACCGAAGGCGGTCCGGCCCTCAACGTCGTGGCCAGCGCCGCGGCCCTGTCACCAGAGATAGACAAGTCCCGCCAGGTCTCGACCGATGCCAAGGTCTCGGTGTTTGCCGCCAAGACCCCGGCACGCGCCTTGAGGGTCGCCCCCCGGACGACGAAGTCGACCGGCAACCGGGCTCGCAGCGGAATGAGTGTGGCCGTCATCGACTCTGGCGTTCAGCCGCAGGTCGACCTCGCCGAAAGCCGCATTCGCAAGTTCGTGGACTTTGTCTCCGGCGGCACCAAGGCCGTCGACCAGTGTGGACACGGCACGCACGTGGCGGGCACGATTGCCGGAACCGGCCGCATGTCTGGCGGCGCTTACCAGGGCATCGACCCGTACGTCGACCTGGTCGTGCTGCGTGTGCTGGGTGACGATTGTTCGGGCAACACCAGCGACGTGATCGATGCCCTCGAATGGGTCGCCAAGAACCACGCCCTCTACAACATCCGCGTCGTCAACCTCTCGCTGGGTCACCCGGTGTTCGAGTCGGTCGTCAGCGACCCGATGGTGCAGGCGGTCGAGCGGCTGTCCCGCAAGGGCATCGTGGTGGTGACCGCAGCCGGCAACATGGGCATCAACCCGCTGACCGGCAAGCCCGGCTTCGGCGGCGTGGGTGTTCCTTGCAACTCGCCTTCGGCCGTGTGTGTGGGTGCGCTCGACACCACCGGCACCGCCGCTTTCGACGACGACCGCGTGGCCGACTTCAGTTCGCGTGGCCCGTCGCGTTTCGACCTCCTTGCCAAGCCGGACCTGATCGCTGATGGCGTCAACGTGGTGTCGCTGCTCGCCAAGGGCAGCAAGCTGTCCGGTAACACCAAGCGCGTCGTGCGGGGCCTGCGAGACAAGGCCGGCTTCGAGTCGTATCTGCAACTGTCGGGCACCAGTATGGCGTCGCCGCGCGTCGCCGGTGCCGCAGCGTTGATGTTGACGGCCAACCCCCGGCTGTCATCGAATGCAGTCAAGATGGCCCTGCAGTTCACTGCGCGGGTGCTGCCCGGCTTCGACACGCTGGCCCAGGGCGCCGGCGCCCTGAATGCGGTGGGCGCTCTCCGGTTGGCGCAGATCATCAACCCGTCGGCCCCCAAGGGCCACACGTGGCTGAGCTCGGCACTGCCCAAGTCGAACCTGGATGAGAACGGCATCCCGGTGGAGTGGCAGCGGCGCATCATTTACGGCGACCGCTTCATGGCCGCGAACACGGCTGCCGTGCACATGGCGCGCTGGGACGACAACATCGTGTGGGGCTTTGACACGCTCGACGACAACATCGTGTGGGGCAACAACGCTGACGACAACATTGTCTGGGGCAACAGCTGGGACGACAACATCGTCTGGGGTAACAGCTGGGACGACAACATCGTCTGGGGCGAGAATATCGTCTGGGGCGAGAACATCGTGTGGGGCTACTGGGCCGAGAACGTCGTGTGGGGCTTCTGGGCCGACAACATCGTGTGGGGCAACGTCACCCGCACCGACTACGAGTCCGACAACATCGTGTGGGGCAACGACTGGGACAACATCGTGTGGGGCAACTGCACCGCCGCCCGGTCAAACGACGCCGACAACATCGTCTGGGGCAACAGTGCTGACGACAACATCGTCTGGGGCAACAACAACTGCGCCGCCGGTAACGTAGCCAACGGTAAGGGAGGGAAGTAGCCATGGTGGCCACAACCAACCAACCCGAACTGACGCGGACCGCGACCATGGTGACGGCGACGCGCATCACGACGCCGAGTGCGACGGTTACGACGAGTGACTGGAAAGCGGGCCTGCCGGTGCTGACCGGCACCGGCTTCACGCTGCGCGAACTGCGCCTCGAAGACGCCGCGTCGCTGCTGGCGATGCTGACCACCGAGGAAGTGTCGCGCTTCATCTCGCCGCCGCCGACCACGGTCGAAGGCTTCGAGCGCTTCATCATGTGGGCGCAGCGTGAACGCGCCGCCGGCAACTACGCGTGCTTCGCGGTGGTGCCTGCGGGGATGGACACTGCGATCGGCATCTTCCAGGTGCGCTCGCTCGAGCCCGGCTTCGGCACGGCCGAGTGGGGCTTCGCGCTGGGCTCGGCATTCTGGGGCACGGGCGTGTTCGTGGATGGCGCCCGGCTGATTCTCGACTTCGCCTTTGACGTCATCGGCGCGCGCCGCCTCGAAGCGCGCGCGGCGGTGGCCAACGGCCGCGGCAACGGCGCGCTGCGCAAACTCGGTGCGGTGCAGGAAGGCGTGCTGCGCCGGTCGTTCGTGCGCAACGGCCAGTATCACGACCAGGTGCTGTGGGGCATTCTCGCGGAAGACTGGCGCCAGCAGCGCCAGTCACTGACCTGCGCGCCGATCGTCCACTAAGCGTTTCACGAGCATTCCAGTAAGACCTGCAGGCCCGGACCCTTTCCAGGGGGTGTCCGGGCCTCTTTCTTGTACCGTGTCGGCCTATTGAAATGTGACGCCGAGGCCGAAGTGCCAGCGGTATTTGCCCGTTTCGTGGCCGCGGGCGACATCGAGCGACAGGCTGATGATGGTCAAGTGCAGGTAGACACCGCCCCCGTAGCCGAGGTCAAGGTGCTGGTCCTTGAGCTGGGTGCCGAACGGATACGACGTGCCGGCGTCAACAAACGCCTTCACGCCGAAGCGGCCAACCGACATGGGCGACGTCACCGGCAGGCGCAATTCGGCCGACAACGCCGCGAGGTTGTCATCGGCCCGGTAACCGACGTCGTAGCCGCGCAGGGTGGCCGATCCGCCGAGCAGCATCTTCTCGTATTCCGGCAGCGGCGACGTTGAGGTCAACGACATGCCCCGCACCGCCAGTACGCTCTGGCCAAATAAGCCGAGGTAGGCGCGGACATCGGCGGTGCGGCGATTCGCCTGGCCGGAGTCAAACGACAACCGCTCGAGGCGGCCTGTCATCTGGACAGCGTTACGAGGGAATGCCGGATCGACCCGCGTGTCGAGCGTGACCTCGGCATCGGCACGCGACAAGCGATCACGCACTTCGCCGAACTTCACATCCTCGATGCCGGCGCCGGCGCCGACTCGGAGCCACCGCCGGATCGCCGAATCCACGCGTCCCTGGACGAAGGTGCGCGTGTCGCCCGTCTCGTCGTGCGGGTTCTCGCTTCGCCGAATGCCGCCTTCGCCCGAAATGCGGTCGATCAGTCCGCGGGTAAATGCGCGCTCGACTTGCGCGCGAGCCTGACGCTCGCCACCCCAACTGAACGGGAACGTGATGCGACTGCGCGGTCCGAACCGGTCCACGAAACTCATGCGCATGCCATAGGTCAGCCCGTAGCCATCGTCGCTGCGCAAGATCGGCAGGAACATCCCGCTGCTGCGCAGTTTCCTCATGGGCCCAGGGGTGAGATCGTCGAGCGAGACGCCCGGAACTTCGTCCACGACGATCATCAGCAGGATGTCGTCTGGATTCTCGATCGAGCGGAATCGCTTGCGGACCTCGATGCCTGCGAAGCGGCCGCTCTTCTCAAGGCGCGTCGTGACCTCGGCGACCAGTGCGTCGGTGGCC
>CAMBHC010000308.1 GCA_945866285.1 Candidatus Sulfopaludibacter sp. SbA3
ACGCTCAGTCATTCGGCTGCTGGAGGCAACCCCTTCTTGGGGTTGCCTGGCCAGGACCAGAAATCGGTGAAGGCCGGCGTTTACACCGCGGCCCAGTCGGATCGCGGGCAGGTGCTGTTCCGCAGCAAGTGTGCAAGTTGCCACGCGCCGAATCGCTTCACCGACGATCTGTTCTACACGAGCTTTGCCGGCAAGCCGATGTGGGAGATGTTTGACGTCATCAGCGACACGATGCCCGAGGACAACCCTGGCAGCATGAAGCCGGAAGAGTATGTCGACGTGATGGCCTACCTGCTGAAGCTCAATAACTTTCCCACCGGCAACACGGAGCTACCGGTGGGGAAGGAAGCGCTGAGCGCGATCGTGATGGAGAAGCCCTAGGACGACACCCCCGCGGCCACCCGGGCGCGGGCCGCGGCGGTGATGCGGGCGTACTTCGCCTGCATCAGCAGGTACTCGGTCTGCAGCAGGCGGACCTGCGCGTCGTTCAACTCGGCTGAGGTAATCACGCCGTTCTCGTACGACACTTGCGCGATCGTCACGCTCTCGCGCGCCATCTCCAGCGCCTTCTCCTGCGTCGTCACGACTTCGGCTGACGCCTCCAGCGCCGTCCAGGCCGATTCCAGTTCAAGCCGGGCGTTGTCGGTGGCATAGCGCAGGCCGTGCTCGGCCTGCCGCATCTGCGACTGGGCCTGGGTGCGGCGCGCGGCCGCGCCCGGAGCGGCAAACAAGGGCACGTTCAACGCGAGGCCGAACGTGTAGCTCTGGTTGTCGCGCGACAGGAAGTTGTTCAGCGAATCCTGCTGGTACTGCATGTTGCCGGTAAAGGCGAGGCTCGGCTTCCATTCGCCCTGGGCCAGGTGCGACGAGTACTCAGCGGCCTGACGCCGTGCGGCAAAGGCCTGCAGGTCGGGCCGCTTCGGCAGTTCGGCGTCGAGCACCTCGCGGGCCTGACCGACGACTGGTTCATCGAGTGAGCCGGCCAGCTTCACCGGCTGGTGCTGCGGAATCGACAAGACGCTGCGCAACTGCTGCAGGGCGCCGAGGACGAGCGCGCGAGTCTGGATCCGGCGCGCCTTGGCGTTGGCCAGCTCCACTTCGGCCTGCAGTACGTCAAGCCGCGCGACGGTCCCCGATTCAAACCGCGCTTTGGCGAGTTGCAGCTGGCGCTCGCCGAGCTGCACCTGCTCTTCCGCGACCGCCACACCGCGTTCGTTCATCAGCGCGGCGTAGAACGTCTCGACCACGCGATATTCGATCTCCTGGCGCGTGCGATCCAGTTCCAGCTTCGACGCATCGAGGCTGGATGTGCTGATGCCATAAGCGTTGTTCAGCCGGCCGCCGGTGTACAGCGGCTGGCTGATGTAAAGCTGCATCGCATTCTCGCGGCTGAACGCCGCCTGGAACGTTTGCTCGTTGGGGCCAAACACGCCGGCCGGGATGCGGATTACGGGGAACCGCTGCGAGGGCAGGTAGTTGTAGCCAAGGTTGATCTGCGGCAGGAAGTTGGTCTTCGCCTCCTGCACGCGGGCCTGGGTCTCGACGACTTTCTCCTGCGCCAGCTTCAGGCCCTCGTTCGCCGACAACGCGCGTTCGAGTGCCTGGTTGAAGGTGAGCGTCACCGTGTCGGATGGACGAACCTGAAGGTTCGTCCCCACGCTGGGGGTGCCCTGTGCGCGAGCGGAGTCGGATGCGAAGGCACTGGACGTGGACAGGAACCAGCCCACCATGGCGACGAGCAGCACGACGCCCGCGACGCGAACCGCCTGCGGGACCCGCGCGTTCGGCTCGCTGCGCCACGCCTTGACCCGCGCGACGATGCGGGCGAGCAGTAAATATGCCACCGGCACGACCACCAGGGTCAGCAGCGTCGAGGTGATCAGGCCGCCAATGGTCGCAATCGAGATCGGCGCGCGGAAGTCGCTGCCCTCGCCGCGGCCCATGGCCGACGGCAGCATGCCGAGGATCATGGCGATGGTCGTCATCAGGATGGGCCGGAGGCGAATCGGGCCCGCCTTCAGCACCGCGTCCTTCACGCTCATGCCGTCGCGCACATACTGGTTGGTCAGGTCGACGAGCAGGATCGCGTTCTTGGTGACCAGTCCCATTAGCATCACCACGCCGATCATGGCCGGCATGCCGAGGTTCTTGCCGGTCAGCAGAATGGCGAGCAGCGCGCCGACCAGTGCCAGCGGCAATGAGATCATGATCAGGAAGGGTTCGAGGAATGACTCGAACTGCGAGGCCAGCACGATATAGATGAAGGCGATCGCCAGTACCAGAGCCAGGCCCATGGCCGCCGCCGATTCCTGCATCATCTCCACGTCGCCGGCGAAGCCCCATTCGAAGCCCGGCGGCATGGGGATGCCGGCCATCACCGTGGTCACGTCGTTGGTGACATCACCGAGTGGCCGGTCGGCCAGCTCGATGCCGATCTTGGCCTGGCGGACGCGCTGCTCGCGGTCAATGCTCGCCGGGCCGACTTCCGGCTCGAGGCGCACGATGTCGCGGGTCCGTACCACCGCACCGGTCTGCGAGTAGAGTGGCGTGCGCGCAATGGCCTCGAAGTCGTTACGGAACTCCGGTGCCAGGCGGACGCGGATGTCGTACTCCTTGTCGTCCTCGCGTAAGCGCGTCGGGACGATGCCCTCCACCATGCCACGCAGTTGCATGGCCACGGTGCCGACGTCGAAGCCGAGGTCTGCCGCCAGCTCGCGATTGATGCGCGCGGCCATCTCGGGCTGGCCGGTCTCGAGCGAGCTGTCGACGTCAACGGCGCCGGGCACCGCCTTCACCTTGGCGACAATCTCCTCGTTCAGCCGCTGCAGTGCCACCATGTCGTCGCCGCGCACGAACACGTTGAGCGGCGCCTCGCTGGGCGCGCCCTGCATGAACTCCGGATCCGCCACCGTCATCTTGAGCAGCGGAATGGCCTTCAGCCGGGTCCGCATGTCATCCTTGAGCGCCAGCAGGCCGCGTTCGCGCGTGTTCTTCTTGCCGGCCTTCACGCGCAGCGCCGCCTTCATCGGGTTGCCCTCGACGCCGACGGTCGAGAAAATCTGCTGCACTTCGGGCATGCCCTTGACGGTCTTCTCGACGTCAGCGACGTACGCGACCGTCTGCTCGAACGACGTGCCCGGCGGCACCTCGACGTTGACGACGAACTCGCCGCGGTCTTCCACCGGCACGAACTCGGTGCCGATGATGCGGAGCGTCGACATGCTGGCGAAGAACACCACGGTGGCGGTCGCCAAGATCTTCCAGGGGTGTTCGATCGCCCAGGCGAGCAACTTGTAATACTGGCGATCGAGACGATCGTAGTATGCGCCGACCCGCTCCAGGAAGCGGCCGGTGGCCGTGCGCGTGCGCTCTTCGAGCGGGATGAACCGCACGAACCGCGACGACAGCATCGGGTCGAGCGTGAACGCGACCAGCAGCGAAATGCTGACCGCGAAGGCAATGGTCAGCGCGAACGACTTGAAGAATTGGCCGACCATGCCGGTCATGAAGCCGACCGGCAGGAACACGGCCAGGATGGTAAAGGTCGTCGCCATCACCGCGAGGCCGATCTCCGAGGTGCCGCGCTGCGCGGCCGTCATCGGATCTTCCCCGTGCTCCATGTGGCGATAGATGTTCTCGCGCACCACCACGGCATCGTCGATCAGCAGGCCGATGGCGAGGCTCATGCCCATGAGCGTCATCATGTTGAGCGAGAAGCCCAACATCCACATCATCGCAAACGTACCGGTGATGGAGGTGGGGAGCGCGAGGGCGCTGATCGCCGTGCCGCGCCAATCGAGGAGAAAGAAGAGGATGACGAGGATGGCGATGGCGCCGCCGTAGAAGATCGCGACCCAGACTTCCTCGGCGTTGGCCTTCACTTCCAGGCTTTGATCCGCGATCACCTCGAACGCGGCCTGGTGGCCGAG
>CAMBHC010000309.1 GCA_945866285.1 Candidatus Sulfopaludibacter sp. SbA3
CCTCGAGGTCTCAGTCGGCGAGCAGTTTGTGACGACGGTGAAGGCCGATGGCTTGATCGTCGCGAGCCCGACCGGGTCCACCGCTTACAACCTGGCGGCCGGCGGCCCGATCATTCATCCGGCCATGGACGCGCTGGTGCTGACGCCGATCGCGCCGCACACGCTGACCAACCGTCCGATCGTGATCCCGGCCGAACGCGAAGTGCGCGTGAAGTCCACCGGCACCAACGCCGGCAACGTATACGTCACCATCGACGGGCAGTCGGGATTCGAGATGGCCGAAGGGGATGAAGTCGCCATCACCAGGGCCGAACGGCGGTTGCGGCTGGTCAGAGCGTCGGCGCGCAGTTACTTCGAAGTGCTGCGACAGAAACTGAAGTGGAATGAGCGATAGGCTGATCTAAAGACCGCCGCTACTTCCGGGTGCCCGCCCCCTGAGCCCGGCGAAGCTTCCTGAAGTACTCAACCTGCCAGGTGAATACGTTCTTGTTGTGTTCGGCCAGCGTCGTCGCGAAGACGTGCGTGCCGTCATTGCGGCTGACGAAATACAGGTAGTCCACCGCAGCCGGTTTGACCGCCGCCGCCAACGACGCGCGCCCGGCCGCAGCAATCGGCCCCGGCGGCAGCCCGGCATATCGATAGGTGTTATACGGCGAGTCGAACTGCAAATCAGCCTTCGACAGGTTGCCGTCGTACTTGCCGGCCTTCTGCAGGGCGTAGATCACGGTGGGATCGGCTTGCATCCCCATCCGAATCTTCATGCGATTGCGATACACCGCGGCCACCACCGGGCGCTCGTCGCCGCTCGCCGTCTCTTTCTCCACCAACGAAGCCACGGTCACGGCTTGCCGCACCGTCAACCCCTGGGCCACTGCCGCCGACCGCAAGCCCTCGTCGAATGCCTTCCTGAAGCCGGCCACCATCTGCGCCACGACCTCTGACGCCGGCGTGTTTCTCGACAGCGCGTAGGTCTCCGGGAACAGGTAGCCCTCGAGATCGCGGGCCGCAGGATCGAGGTCGCTGATCAGGCTCGCGTTCTGCGCGGCCTTGCTGAAATCCGCGACGACGCCAAACCCCCGCTCTTCGAAGACCGCCGCCATCTCTGCAATCGTCAGGCCTTCGCGGAACGTCAGCATCCGCGTGTAGACCTCGCCGCGCGCGATCTTGTCGACGACGGCGAGGGCGGTCAGCGGCGCGTCGAAACGATACTCGCCGGCCTTGAGTTCACGCGCGCGACCGCTTAGCAGAACCGCGACGCGAAAGGTCCACGCATCCTGGACGATGCCCGCATCAACCAGGCGGGCACCAATCCCAATGGGCCCGGTGCCGGCCGGGATGTCGACAAAGGTCTCAGCACCGGCGGCGCCGCGATACGGCGAGTGGACGCGGGTGTACGCCCACCAGGCGCCTCCTCCGGCCGCAGCGGCAAGGAACAGCAGCACGAGTGCAACGCCTCCGAGCCATCGCATCATGATTAGAAATTCTCCCCGGTCGCGCGAGGACGCGCATCCAGGAAGTCCTGCAGGATCACCGCGGCGGCAGCCGCATCCAGCTTGCCCTTGCGCTTGCGCCAGTCCTTTTCCCCCACGGCAAGACGCGATTCCGCCTCCACGCTGGAGAGACGCTCGTCCTGGAGGATCACCGGCACGGCGACCTTCGACTCGAGCGTCCGCGCGAAGGTCTCGACAATCGGCGTCTGCTGGTTGGGTGTGCCGTCGAGCCGCCGCGGCCAACCGACAACCACGGCTTCGAGCCCGTCATCGGCCTGGGCCAGCGCGGTGACTTCGGCCACGATCACGCGGATGGTTTCAGCATCCGACGGCGGGCGCTGCAACAATCGCCACGGCGAGGCCAGTGTCGCGGACGCGTCGCTCAGCGCCAGGCCGATGCGACGCGCGCCATAGTCGATGCCCAGGACACGCACCCGGCCAGTATAATTCGCAAAACGAATGGGGCTCGGGGCTCGAGGCTTGAGGCTTGCGGCTTGGGTAGTGGTCTTGGCGATCGGCGGCGCGACGATTGCCGCCCAATCACCTGCCGATGAGGCGCGTACGCGCGTGACCGCCCGCATTCGCGCGTTGCAGGCCGAAGCGGATCGGCTGGCCGCACAGGCCCGCACGGTGTTTGGGGACCTTCGGAAGCTGGAACTCGAACGCGAGATCGCACGCGAGCACGTCACCAGCGCCGAGGCTGACCTGGTCCGCGTGGCGGCGACGCACGCCCAGTCCACCGCCCGCCTGCAGGCACTCGAGGCCACGCGCCTTGCGCAGACACCCGGCGTTAACGAACGCTTGATCGAGTTGTCCAAGCGCGGGCGTGGCGGTTACGTCCAGTTGCTGCTCGCCGCCGACGACATCCGCGCCTTCGGGCGGCTCAGCCGCGGCGTCGCCGCGGTCGCTGAACTGGATCGCGTCCGCCTCGAGACCCATCGCCGCACGGTGGCGGCGGAACGCGCCGCGCTGGCGGCCGTGGACAAAGAACGCCTGGCGGTCGAAGCCTCACAGAAGGAAGCGCGCCGCACGCGCGCTACGCTCGACACCGCGGTGGCCGCGCGCAACCGCCTCATCGACAGCCTCGATCAGCAACGCGACCTCGCGGCGCAGTACGTGAGCGAACTGCAAACGGCCCAATCGCAGATCGAGCGAACGGTCGCTACCGCCGACGCTTCGTCCGCGCTCGTGGCCCTGCCCATCGGCCCCTTCCGGGGAGATCTGCCATGGCCGGTCATCGGTCCCATCGCCGCGCGCTTCGGGCGATCGGCCGCCGGCCGTTTCGGCACCGCGATCGTCCGAAATGGTATTGAAGTCACGGCCGCCGAGGGCACGGGTGCCCGAGCGGTGCACGAAGGCAAGGTGGCCTTCGCCGCGCCATTTGCCGGGTTCGGCATCCTGGTCATCATCGACCACGGCGGTTCGGCCTTCACGCTCTATGGGCACCTGTCGGAAGCGCTGGTGACGGAAGGCGCGATGGTGAAAGCCGGCGATGCCGTCGGCAATGTCGGGGTGGCCCCGGCCGGAGAGGCCGCGCTGTATTTCGAGGTGCGCATCGACGGCCGACCGGCCGATCCCCTACAATGGCTGAGGAGACAACGATGAAGATTCGCGGCCGGGTTCTCGTGCTGGCGGTGTCGGTGCCGGTCATTGCGTTCGCCGTCATCGGCGGCTTTTTGGGCAAGAGCGCGCTGGCCCGCGAAGACAGCTATCAAGATCTCCGGATCTTCGAGGATGTCGTCTCGTTGATCAACAGCAACTACGTCGAGGAAGTGAACATCGACAAGGTCATGCATGGCGCCATGCACGGTCTGGCTGATGGCCTGGATCCGGACAGTGCGTATCTCGACGTGGCGCAGGTCAAGGTGCTCGACAAGGGCGACGCCGGCGGCTCAGCGCAGACGGGCCTTGAGCTGACGCGCCAGTATTACCTCCGCGTGATCGCGTCGCGGGATGGCTCGCCCGCCGCTCGCGCCGGATTGATGGTCGGCGACTACATCCGCGCCATCGATGGCCAGTCCACGCGCGACACCACCGTCTACGAAGGTCAGCGCCTGCTGCGCGGCAAAGCCGGCACCAAGGTGCGCCTCACCGTACTGCGCGGCAACGCCGCCGAACCGCACGACATCGAGATGGTCCGCGAAGAGTTGCCGGCTGCGCCGGTGAAGTCGCGCCTCGCCGCGCCCGGCATCGGCTACCTCCGGGTGGCGGAATTCACCAAGGCCACCTCGGGTCAGTTGAAGGCTGAAGTCGCGGCATTGTCCAAGGCGGGCGCGACGCGCCTGGTCGTGGACCTGCGTGGCACCGCCTTCGGCGAGACCGAGAGCGGTCTCGCGTCGGCACGGCTGTTCGTCAAGTCGGGCGTGCTCACCTATCGCCAGGACCGCGGCAAGGAGAAGGAAGCCGTCTCTGCTGCCGACGGCGATGGTGTCATCGC
>CAMBHC010000310.1 GCA_945866285.1 Candidatus Sulfopaludibacter sp. SbA3
TCGCCTATCCGGCCAACCTCGACGTGCTGAAGAAACTGGTCGAGACGAGGTACGAGCTGGCGCGCACGCTCGGATTCAAGGACTGGGCGACGTTCGACCTGTCCAACCGCATGGCGGCCACGCCGCAGAACGCCGCCGCGTTCATCGCGCGCATTGTCGCCGCGTCGGCGACGAAGGCCAGCGCCGACTACCAGCTGATTCTCGATCGCAAGAAACAGGATCAACCGGGTGCGACGGCCGTGGACGCGTGGCAGCGGCGTTACTACACGGAGCTGGTGCGGCAGTCGAGCTACAACTTCGACTCGCAGGCCATGCGCCCGTACTTCTCGTACGAGCGCGTGCGGGCCGGCGTGTTCGCCGTCAGCGGCAAGCTGTTCGGTCTTGAGTTCCGGCCGGCACCGGCGCTGCCGGTGTGGCACGCTTCGGTCGAGCCGTACGAGGTGTTCGACAACGGGCGCCTCGTTGCGCGCATCTATCTCGACATGCACGCGCGGCCCGGCAAGGGCGGCGGCGGCGCCACGGCCGCGACCGCGCGCGCCGGCATCCGCGGCCGGCAACTCCCCGAAGTGGTGTTGATCTGCCGCTTCCCCGGCGGCGAACCCGGCGACCCCGGCCTGAT
Source organism: Candidatus Sulfopaludibacter sp. SbA3 (assembly GCA_945866285.1). Classification (GTDB taxonomy): domain Bacteria; phylum Acidobacteriota; class Vicinamibacteria; order Vicinamibacterales; family UBA2999; genus 12-FULL-67-14b. The sequence goes on from CAMBHC010000310.1 coordinate 620, forward strand.
GACGTTCGACCAGGTGACGACGTTCTTCCACGAGTTCGGACACCTGGTGCATGCAATTTCGTCGGGACAACAGCAGCAGTGGCTCCGACTGACGCGGGTGGCCGAGCGCGACTTCATCGAGGCGCCGTCACAGATGATGGAGGAGTGGGTCTCGGATCCCGCGACGCTCGCCACCTTCGCGACGCACTACCAGACCAACCAGCCGATTCCCGCCGCACTGGTCAACCAGATGCGCCGCGCCAACGAATTGGGACGCGGCTACGACACGCGCCAGCAAATGGTGTTCGCGGGGCTGAGCCTGTCGCTGCACGATCGCGATCCGAAGAGCGCCGACGCGATGGCGATCTACAAGGACCTGATGGCGAAGTACCTGCCGACGACCTACCCCGAGGGCAGTCACTTTCCGGGCACGTTCACGCAGCTGTCGAACCCGAACTACACGGCGTCGTACTACACCTACATGTGGTCGCTGGTGATTTCGAAGGATTTGTTCAGTGGCTTCAACGCGAAGGACCTGCTGGCACCCGCGCCGGCGCGCCGATTTCGCGACACCATCCTCGCGACGGGCGGGACCAAGCCGGCCGCCGATCTCGTCCGCGACTTCCTCGGCCGTCCCTACAACGTGACCGCGTGGGAGACCTGGCTGAACCAGGCCACCCCGGCGCCTTAGAAGAGGCGCCTCGCTCCGCTCCGCGGCGCCTACTTCGCGCGCGCCATTCCCCACTCGACGGTCGTGCCCATGGCACCGGCGACGCCGGCAATCTTGTCGCCCGCCAGCTTGCCCTTCATCTCGTAGGTCATCTTGCCGTCACGGTCGATGGTGAAGGTGATGCTGTCGCCCTCGATGGTGCCGTTCTGGATCAGCCAGGTGCGGCCGCCACCCATGTCGAACTGGCCGGTGAGCTTGGTGCCCTCGGCCTTCAATTCGACTTGAGCCGTCACTGAACCCATCGGGCTGGACATCTCAAACGCCCATTTGCCATCGAGGCTCGATTGGGCCGATGTGACGACCGACGCCGCGACGAGAAACGCTGTCAGTAGGTATCGCATGTCAATTCTCCAATCTGCTTAGACCCTGGATTTCAGCCGTGGGATCCGCATCATCCCTTCGGCACCGGCTTGACCGCCGGGAACAAGGCGCCCGCGCCCACCATGTCTTTCACCAGGCCCGGCACCTTGGCGACCACTGCGTTGGCCTGGTCGATCAGGCCCGGCAGCGCCGCCTTCGCCTCGCGGATCTGCATCAGTTGCGTGTTGGTCGGCAACGTCGTCGCCGACATCACGCCGCCCTTCAACTGACCGATGCGGCCGCGGACGTTCTCGGTGTTGCCACCACCGCCACCACCACCGCCCTGCTGACCGAGTCCCAGACGCCGGCGCACCGCTTCAAACTCCTTCACCACACCGTCAAGCTGTTGCTTGACGGAAGGAGATAACGTGGCGCCGCGGGTCTGCTGTTGCAGCACGCCGACCTGCGCAAAGGCGTTCTGCACCATCTCGGCCACGTCGTTCGCCTTGGCCTGCATCTCGTGGAGGTCCTTCGCGGTGTCGAACCAGATCTTCCGGTCGGCATCAGTTATCTGGATCTGGGGGTCGCCCTTCACCGCGACGTCAATCGTCTGCGCGTCGCGGCCGTTGACATTCAACGTGGCCTTGTAGGTGCCCGGCAGCACGAACGGTCCGTTGTTGCCGCCGCCACCGAATCCACCGCCACCACCACCACCGCCGCCGCCCGCAGGCGCGCCGGGAGGAGGAGGCAACGGCCGCAACGGCTGCACCCGCAAGTCCCACTTGAGCAGGTTGAGCCCGGCCTTGTTGCGGTCGCGCGTGGCATCACCGGACAGTTCACGAACAACCGTGCCGTTGCCATCTTTGATGATGAACTTGACATCCTTCGCCTCGGCCTTCAGGCGATACGCCAGCGTCGCGCCCGCCACGGGGTTCTGCCCCAGGAACAAGCGGTCGCCCTCGAAGCCCTTCATCTGATCGTTGGCCACGTTCATGATCGTGGCGCCCTCGCTGTCGAACAGGAACGAGTCCGCATTTTCTGACTTCGCCCACTGCTGAATCGGCGTCGGGTCGTCCAGGATCCAGATGCCGCGCGCGTGCGTCGCGAGGATCAGATCGTTGTCGCGCGGGTGCTGCTTGATCTCGTAAATCGGCATGGTCGGCAGGTTGGCCTTGATGCGCGTCCACGCGCCGCCGCGGTTGTGCGACACCCATAAACCGGTCTCGGTGCCGAGATACAGCACGTCCGGGTTCTTGCGATCCTCCGCCAGACCGCGGGCAACCTCGCCCTTGGGCAAGTTGGCGGCAATCGACTTGAAGGTGGCGCCGAAGTCGGTGGTGGCGAACACGTAGGTGCTGTAGTCACCACCGCGATGGCCATCGAACGCGACGTAGGCGGTGCCCGCCGCCACCCGCGAGGGCAGCACGTCGGCCACATAGGTTAACTTCGGCACCCCCGAGAACTTCGACGTCACGTTGGTCCACGTCTTGCCTGCATCCTGCGTCACGCTGACAATCCCATCGTCGCTGCCCACCCACACCACGCCCTGCTTCGCCGCAGATTCCTCTAGCGTCACGATGTTGCCGAAGGTGGTGACACCGTCGTGCTTGGCAAGCGTGATGTCTTTGCCCACCACGCCCATGATCGACAGCGTCTCGCGGTCGGTGTTGGTGGTGAGGTCTGGGCTGATCGGCTGGTACGACCGGCCTCGATCCGATGACTTCAGCACCCTGTTGGCGCCGATGTAGATGGTGGCGGGGTCGAACGGCGAGAGCTGCATGGCCGTGTCCCAGTTGAAGCGGTACTGGCCTGACGTATCGCCGGGCTTCTGCTCCGCCGGCTCTGGACGCACGCTCTGCCGTTCGTTGGTGGTCCGGTCGGTGCGGCTCATGCGGCCATCCTGCGACTCGGCATAGACGATCCGCGAGTCGGTGGGATCCATGAGGGGCTGGAAGCCGTCGCCACCGCTGATCACGTACCAGTCGTCGTTGATGATGCCGCTGTTGGTGCGCACCGCACTCGGACCGCACCAGGTGTTGTTGTCCTGCAGGCCGGCGCAGACGTGATACGGCACCTGGTTGTCGAACTCGACGTGATACGCCTGCGCGCCCAGCACGTTCGGCATCCACACCCAGGTGGCCGAGCGATCGTGGGAGATCGACACGCCACCGTCGTTGCCAATGATCAAGTGGCGCGGATCCCTGGGGTTGATCCACAGCGCGTGGTGATCGACGTGGATGCGCTCGGCGCCATCGGCGCGGAAGGTCCGGCCGCCGTCAT
>CAMBHC010000311.1 GCA_945866285.1 Candidatus Sulfopaludibacter sp. SbA3
CGGCAACCTCATCGGCTTGCAGACGGTCGACGTGGCCCCGCGCACTAATGGTCGCCTGATGTCGGTGTCGGTGCAGATGGGGGATCCCGTCCGCCGTGGCCAGTTGATGGCCAAGATCGAAGACCGCGAAATCGTCGAACAGGTCAGCCAGGCCGAGGCTTCACAACAGGTCTCGAAGGCCACGATCCGCGCGCGGGAAGCCGACCTGAAGGTCGCGCAAGTCAACTTCGATCGTTCCAAGAACCTGTTCGAGCGCCAGTTGCTCGCCAAACAGGCGCTGGACGATGCCGAAGCCAAGTTCCTGGCTGCAGAAGCGCAGATCGACCTGTCAAAGGCGCAGTTGGCCCAGGCCGAAGCCCGTCTCCAGGAATTGAAGATCAACCTGCAGAACACCAACGTCACCTCGCCGGTGGACGGCTTCGTCGGCAAGCGCAATGTTGACCCGGGCGCCATGGTGTCGCAGAACACCCCCATCGCCTCGGTAGTCGACATCTCCAGGCTGAAGATGGTGGTGAACGTCGTGGAAAAGGACATTCGCCTGGTCACCGTCGGGGACAGCGGCGACGTTGATGTCGACGCCTACCCCGGAGAAAAGTTCCATGGCCGCATTGCCCGCGTCGCGCCGGTCCTTGACCCCGCCACGCGCACGGCGACGATGGAGATTGAAATTGCCAATAACGACAAGCGCCTGAAGCCCGGCATGTACGCCCGCGTCAGCCTGACGGTCGAAGAGCGCAAGGGCACGCTGGTTGCGCCGAAGAGCGCGGTCATCGACTTCGAGAACAAGCGCGGTGTCTGGATGCCGAATGCCGACAACCGCGCCAAGTTCGCGCCGGTAGAGCTCGGTATCGAAGACACGGACCGTGTGGAGATCACAAGCGGTCTAAAGGAAGGCGACAAGATCGTGACAACCGGTGCGACGGCCGTCCGGAACAACGACATGCTGGTGGTCGCCGGCGCGGGCGGTGCGGGCGCGGGTCGTGGTGGTCGGGGCCGTGGTGGCCAAGGTCGCGGCGGCGCGCCCGCGGGTGCGCCGCGGCCACCACAGTAGTGCCAGGAGGGCAGCACTTGAGTGCTGCCGAAAGTGCCAGGAGGGCCGCACGTTAGTGCTGCCGCGTAACAAACGTCAGGTGATCAGTCGAGACCACATATGAGTATTCCGCGATTAGCCATCGAACGTCCTGTCACGATGTTCATGATCAGCATGGTCATCATCCTGCTGGGCGGTATCTCGCTCACCCGGCTGCCGGTTGACCTGATGCCAGACACGCAGATGCCCACCATCACGGTGCGCGTCAACTACTCGGGCGTCGGGCCGCTCGAAATGGAGGAACTGGTCACGCGGCCAATCGAGCAGGCGGTCAGCGCCGTCGCGGGTCTCGACCGCGTCGACTCGACCTCGTCGGAAGGCAACGCCAACATCCGGCTCAACTTCGCCTGGGGCACTGACCTCAGCGAGGCGGCGGATGAAGTCCGCACCCGCCTTGACCGCGTGCGAGGCCGCCTGCCGGAAGATGCGGACCCGCCGACGGTGTTCAAGTTCGACTCGACCTCGATGCCGATCATGGGCATCGGCGTCGAAGGCGACTTCGACGCCGTGACGCTGCGCGAACTGGCCCAGAACGACCTGTCGCCGCGCCTCGAGCGGGTCGCCGGCGTCGCGGCCGTGACCATCACGGGCGGCTTGCGCCGGCAGATTCACGTCGACTTGTCGCGCGAGAAGATTACCGCGCTCAACCTCTCGCCCGATCGCGTCGTCCAGATTCTTCGCACTGAGAACCAGAACATCCCGCTCGGCGAAATCAACGACGCCGACCGCACCCTGCTGCTGCGCAGCCCGGGGCAGTTCACCGGCCTCGACGAAATCAAGAACCTCGTGGTGCTGACGCGCGCCGGCGTGCCCGTCTACCTGAAGGACATCGCCAACGTAACCGACAACACCGAGGACCGCCGCTCGTTCATGCGCATCAACGGCACCCCGGGCATCCGCATGCAGGTGACCAAGCAGTCGGGCACCAACACGATTCAGATTGCCGAAGGCGTGAAGAAGGAAATTGAGAAGATCAACTCCGCGGTGGACGGCATCAAGCTGCAGGTGCTTGACGACCAGTCGAAGTTCATTGACCGCGCCATCGGCAGCGTGACCGAACACGCCATGCTGGGCGGCCTGCTGGTCGTAGCGATCATCTTCCTGTTCCTGCGCGACATCAAGTCGACGCTGATCATCTGCACGTCGATTCCGATCTCGGTGATCGGCACGTTCGCGCTGCTCTACTTCGGCGGCTACACCTTGAACACCCTGACCTTCGGCGGGCTGGCACTCGGCATCGGCATGATCGTCGATGCCGCGATCGTGGTGCTCGAGAACACCTATCGCCACCTCGAGATGGGCAAGGACCGCGTCACCGCCGCCATCGACGGCAGCGAAGAAGTCTGGTCGGCCATCCTGGCTTCCACACTGACGCACATCGCCGTGTTCGTGCCGATGCTGTTCCTGACCGGCGTGTCGAGCATCATGTTCGGCCAGCTGGCGGCGGTGGTGTCGTTCTCGCTGGCGATGTCGCTGCTGGTCGCCGTGACCATCGTCCCGGTGCTGTGCTCGTTCATGCTCGACGCCCCGCACAAGGCGCACGCCGGCGCCGGCGTCATGGCGAGGCTCAATCGCTCGATCGACGGCGCGCTCGACGGCCTCGATGAGTTCTACGCGCGCATGCTCCACAAGGCGCTGGCCCATCGGCCGACCGTCTTCGCGACGGGGTTTGTGCTGTTCGCGGTGGCTATGTTGCTGCTCCCCCGAATCGGTTTTGAGTTTCAACCGACGACCGATGAAGGAGAAATCACGGTCGATGCTGAATTGGCCGTCGGCTCGCGCCTGGAGAACACCGAAGCGGTGCTGATTGGCCTCGAGGAGCGCATCCGCCAGAACGTGCCTGAGGCCTTGATGCTGATCACGCAGGTCAACGGTGGCGGTGGCGGATGGGGTGGCGGCTCGACGCACCGCGGCAACGTGAACGTCCGCTTGGTGCCGCGCGACGAGCGCACCCGCAGCAGCGAAGAGATCGCGATGCAACTGCGCCGCGAACTGTCCGGCCTCCCCGGTGTCATCATCCGCGCCCGTCCTTCCGGCGGCCAGAACCAGATGATGCGCGGCTTGGGCGGCGGCGGCGGCGACGCCCGCCTGTCAATTGAGATTCTCGGACACGACCTCGAGCAGTCCAAGCGAATTGCCCAGGACCTCAAGGCCATGCTCGACACCACGCCCGGCGTGGCCGACACCCGCCTGCAGCGTGAAGAAGGCCGTCCTGAACTGGCCGTGCGCGTTGACCGCGACAAGGCCGCCCTGCTGGGCCTGACGGTCACCGGTGTCGCTAACACCATTCGCACCAACGTCGCCGGCACCCAGGCCGCGATGTTCCGCGACGCCGGCAACGAATACCCCATCATCGTGCGCCTCCGCCAGGAAGACCGCGAAGAGGTGGCCGAAGTCGGCGACGTGCTGCTTAACACCTCCGCGGGCCAGACGGTGCCGGCGAAGAACGTGATGATCATCGACCGCGAGACCGGCCCGGTGTCGATCGAACGGAAGAACCAGGAACGCGTGCAACGCGTGAACGCGGAAACGGAGACCACCCTGAGCGAGGCGGTCGCCGCGGTGCAGGCCCGCATGGGTGAGATCAACGTGCCGAAGGACTTCGCCGTCGGCTTCGGCAACGAAGTCGAGGAACAGGCCAAGTCGTTCAACGAACTCCGCCTCGTGCTGATCCTCGCCATCATCCTGGTCTACACGGTGATGGCCTCGCAGTACGAATCGCTGAAGGACCCCTTCATCATCATCTTCTCGATCCCGCTGGCCGCCATTGGCGTGGTCGG
>CAMBHC010000312.1 GCA_945866285.1 Candidatus Sulfopaludibacter sp. SbA3
GCCCGAGGATGGCAGCGGCCGCGAGAGCTCGCGCGTCGACCCGGCCAATCCCGGCAACGTCACCTGGCGCACGTTCGACCATCGTCCCCGGTTTGGCAACAACTACGCCGGCTTGCGCAATCGCATCGCCATTCTCTCGGAGGCCTACAGCTACCTGGACTTCAAGGGCCGAGTTGAGGTGACCGAAGACTTCGTCGCTGAGATCTTCAAGTCATCTGCCGCCAACGCCAAGCAGATCATGACGCTCACCGCGCAGGCGGACCGGCAGTTCACTGCGCCGCCGAATGCCAAGCCGGTGGAGTTGGGGCTCGACTTCGCGGTCCGCGCCCTGCCCGAGCGGGTCGGCGTCTTCGTCGGCGACGTGCAGAAAGTCATGAACCCGCGATCGGGCAAGGAGATGCTGGCCATGACCGACATGGCCGTGCCGGTCTCGATGAAGGACTACGGTGTGTTCGCGGTGACGCGCTCGGCCGCGATGCCCAAGGGCTGGCTGATTCCCACCAACCCGCGACTGACGGCAGCGGTCGAACGACTGCGGCTGCATGGGCTGAAGGTCGAGGAAATCTCGACGCCCGCGCAAGTGTCGGTCGAGCGATTCACGATCACCGCCTACACCCGCGCCGAACGCATGTTCCAGGGCCACCGCGAAGCGCGCCTCAAGGGCAGCTTTGATGTAGCGCAACTCTCAGTAGCGCCGGGTGCGTTGTTCGTGCCGGCCGATCAGCCGCTGGCGCGGCTCGCGTTCTACCTGTTGGAGCCCGAGAGTGATGACGGTCTCGTGACGTGGAACATCATTGAAGAGGGATTGGCGGCAGGCGAGGCGTACCCGGTTTATCGCGTCACCAACACCACCGCCTTACGCTTTAAGTAGAGGCGGGTCTTTAGACCCGCCTCACCGGATCATTGGACCGTGATCTGGTACACGCGCGGCCACTTCTTGCCGGTCACGAAAATGCGCCGTGTGGACTTATCGTAGGCGATGCCGTTCAATACGTCGGCAGGCGGCTGTCGCTGTTCGCGCGGCCACAGCGACGACAAATCGACCCAGGCCTTGACGTCTCCCGTCACCGGCGAAACCCTCGCGATGCGGTCGGTGGTCCACACGTTGGCCCAGATCTCGCCATCGACCCATTCCAGTTCATTCAATTGCGGCACGGGCCGCCCGGCGTCGCGGACTCGGATCGTCCGGACCACCGCCTGCGACTTGGGATCGAGAAACGTGAGCGTGTCGGTGCCATCGCTCATCACCAGTCCGCCGGCCGGATCAGAGGCCAGGCCCCAGCCTTCGCCTTGGTACGGAAACGTCCGCTTCTGCTTGAACGTCTTGCGGTCGTAGACGAAGCCGCGATGATGCTGCCACGTGAGCTGCAGCAGTTCATCGCCCACCAGCGCCAGCCCCTCGGCGAAGTACTCCTCGGGGACCTTGACCTCCTGCAGGACCTTGCCGGTGGTGATCTCGACCCGTCGCACAGACGACTCGCCGTTCAGGCCGGTGCTTTCGTAGAACTGGCCGTCGGCAAACACCAGCCCTTGCGTGAACGCCCCCGGGTCGTGCGGAAACGTTGCCACGACGGTGAAGCCCTGCACCGGCGCCGGTTGGCGCTGTGCCTCCGTGGCCGGCGCACACACCAGGACCGTCATGGCCATCAGCAGCGTGGGGTACTTCACGGCTTGATCAGGTAGAACGACTCCTGCCGCCCGTCGATCCAGTCCCACTTGCCGCCGGGCATGATCGCGGCGTCTTCTTCGAGCGCGAACCGCACCGGCTGGTTACCCCACTCGGGGACGTTGAACGTGACGTTCAACTCGATCGAGTGCCACGTGTTCGGGCGGAACACGTCGTCGCCGCGCACGGGCACACCTTGCTGGTAATCGGTCATGCCAATCGGCGGTCCAGCGGCGTGGCCGTGATAGCCGATCGGGTGGCAGTAGATGGAGGGCACGAGGCCTTCCTTCTTCGCCTGGGCCAGCGCATCAGCCAGCGCCTGGTTACCGGTGCGCTCGAGCCGCGCGTATTGCATGGTCAAGTCCTGCAGGCGATTGCCGGCCTTCAGTCCCGCCTTGAGTCCAGCCGGGGCATCGGTTTCGCCAGGCTTCAGCACGTACGCGTTGTGTTGCGTATCAGTCGAGAAGCCCATGTAGACGATGCCGAAGTCGGTGTGGAGCATGTCGCCGGGCAGAATCACGCCGCGCGGGTTGGTCTTCTCGCCCTGGCGCCAGATCGTGACCGACGGCTGGAACCACTTGCCGAGGCCGAGCTCGACGACGCGCTGCCGCATCCACCACACCACGTCTTCGTTGGTCGTCTTGCCGGGCGTGATCACCTTGTTCGAGAATGCCTCGCGAATCACCATGTGCGCGGCCTTCATGGCGTGGCGGTAGGCTTCGAGCTCTTCCGGCAGCTTCACTTCGAGCCAGCCCACCGCCAGCATCTCGGCGGACTTGAGCTTGGCCGCGTGCGCAAGACCGAGCGCCTCGACCAGGCGGCGCTTCTCGTTGGCGGTGATGCCGTCGGCGTGCTGCCACGCGTCGGATTCGTTGATGCCGATCACCTTGGGGTTCTTCTCGTCGACCAGCTTCCGCAGCGCGTCATGCTGCCCGTCGTTGGTAGAGGGCACCATCGGGAAGATGCCGTCGTAGTCGAAGCGGCCAATGGAATACCGCTCGGCCGGCTTGCCGCCGCCGGGGTTGAAGAACACCAGGATGGTGCGGCGCCGCGACGCGTAATAGGTGAGCGGCGCCATCGACGCGAACACCGGGTCCTCGTTGTACTCACGAGTCGGGATGATCCACATGTCGATCCCCTCGCGGGTCATCAGCCCGGCCAGCAGCGTGTCGAACCGCTTCTTGATCCACGGCGTGACCAGTTGGTTCTGCTCGCGGTGCGTCAGCACGCGCACGGTGGGATCGGGATAGGTCGCCTGGAGAGCGATGGCTTCAGCCGTCGCTGGCATGTTCCGGAGAGCGATGGCTTCAGCCGTCGCTGGCATGTCCTGGAGAGCGACGGCTTTAGCCGTCGCTACCGCCACTGCAATAGCCGCGATGAGAATTCGAGTCCGCATGGTTACACGATTCTACAGCCGGTCCGGCCATTGCACTGCTGTTCAGCATGGCGCGCCATCCCCACCGACTCCAGCCCGACCAATACCGTGGGTTTTACTGCTATTTCCTAACGGCGGCGACGTATGGCCGGCGCCCTGCGTTTCGGGATCCCGAGTTGTGCGCAGCCGTAACCACGCAGTTATTTCAATCGACTCAGAAACACGGGTTCGCGGTAATTGCGTACTGCCTGATGCCGGACCACGTCCACGCGTTGGTTGAGGCAGAACGAGCGGATGCCGACTTCTTGAAATGGGTCCATCTCTGGCGCCAGCTGTCTGGATTCTGGGAGCGCAAGCGGACGGGGCAATACCTCTGGCAGGAAGGATACTGGGACTACACGCTTCGAGGCGACGAATCGGTCATCGGCATTGCGGCGTACGTCGTTTGGAACCCTGTCCGCGCGGCCCTCGCCGTTTCGCCGGATCAGTATCCCTACCTGGGCTCGTCCAGATATTCGCTGGCGGAGCTGATGACGGCGGCGCAGCAGAGGCCTGGCAGCGACGGCTAAAGCCATCGCCCTCCGGGTTCTCAGCGACGGCTAAAGCCATCGCCCTCCGGGTTCTCGGCGACGGCTAAAGCTATCGCCCTCCGGGTTCTCAGCGACGGCTAAAGCCATCGCCCTCCGGGTTCTCAGCGACGGTTAAAGCCATCGCTCTCCGGGTTCTCGGCGACGGCTAAAGCCATCGCTCTCCGGGTTCTCAGCGACGGCTAAAGCCATCGCTCTCCGGGTTCTCA
>CAMBHC010000313.1 GCA_945866285.1 Candidatus Sulfopaludibacter sp. SbA3
TGGTCGTAGATGCGCGGCAGTACCTTCGACTGGTAGTGGTCCCAGAAGCGCTCGGGGTCGGTCTGGATGCGGCTGTCGGCGACCTGCGTGCCGTTGACGGTGGCCGTCAGCCAGCCCGTTGTCACCTCCACCTGCGACCAGCCGGGAAACTTGTCGAGGTACTCGCGCGTCACGAACTTCGGGCTGAAGGTTGCCGTGTGCACGACGCGGCCGGCGCCATCGAGGCCCTCGACGGTGTAGATGTCGGCCGGCGAATCGACCAGTTCAAGGGTGAACTGCTCGCGGTTGATGCCCAACTCGCGCTGCACGATCTCGTCGACCGGATACAGCTCGTGGAGCCAACGGCTCGGCACCATGTAGAACTTCTGATCCTTGGAAAGGTCGGGCTTGTGCTCGGCCACCTTCACGCGCATGGCGCGCGCGCCCTTGCCCTTGAGCGCCGGGATCACTTCCTCCGTAATCCACATGAAGCCCTGCTTGTAGGCTGAGCGGACCCGCACGCGCGGCGCCGTGGCGCCGGCCTTCGACAGTTCGGCCTCGATCTCGCGGGTCAGCGTCTGGCGGAACTCCGGCGCTTCGCTGAGGCGCACCTCGAGGTCGACGGCGGCGCCCGGAGTCACCTTCGGGAGAACCTCTTTCCGGAAGCGGTCGCGGAACTCATCGACTTCCCACGGCACGTCGATGGTCTCTTCGATCACCGGCACCGGCGCAGTCATCGCCTTGCTGGTGACGGTGACCTTGGCATCGCCAAGGGCCGCGCGGGCATGTTCGGCCAGGAAGGTGTCGAGAGTCGGCTCGGCCGTCTCGAGGAACAGCGTCGCGTCGAACGAGGTCAGCTTCTTGCCCTTCACGTCCGCCAGCACCGCGTCCAGCTCGCGCAGTGCCTGCGAAGCCTGCCCGGCAGCGGACTTGCCGCCAAGGAAGCGCCCCACCTCGGTGCGCACGTCCGAGAATGACAGGGCGCCGCGGGTGTTGTCCCAGACGTACGGCACTCGACGCGCGAGGTACTGGCTCGCCGCCTCGGTGCCGGCCGGATCGGCCCCCGCCACCACCGTCGCGGTAACGTTGCCGAAGGCATTCGGCACGACCTGCACCACGCCGTCGCCCGGCTCCAGGCCGGTGAAGTGCGTGCGACCGATCTTCTCGAGGTCCTTGACGAACTTGTTGTCGCGCCCGACCAGGATCGACGGCCCTTCCCGCCGCGGGTCGGGAACGTCGCTGTCCATCTTCGCCATCGGCAGCGTCACGCCCGTCGTCTCGAGGCCGAGCCGGGCGGCGATGTGCGACGCGCCGAGCGCGTCGGCCGCGCCGCCGATCACGATGCTGGCCTCGGTGCGATCCGGGATCAGGTCGGTGTAGTCATCCGCGTACCACCCTTCGATGGTGTAGGGGTTGGTTAGATCGAAGGTCTTGCCGCCGCCACCACCGGCCTCGGCCGGACGGCCACGGTCGCCGGGCGACCCGGGCGCCAGGTCGTTGGGATCGATCGGCGGGGTCAGGGTGCGCGCATTGAGGCCGGACCGCGCGACGGCCGCCTTGGCCGCCACCGCCCCCTCCACAATCAACTCGATCGTGGTTTGCGCGACGTCTGAATAGTTCAGCGTTTGCGGATCGAGGCCGCGCCGGTGAGCGCGCTCCAAATCCTCAAAAGCCTTGACGGCGCGGGGCGTCTGCCCTGCCGACACAAAGGCCTGCACGGTCACGCTGGCCAGGCCGCGGCGCTCGCGATCGACGACCAGGGCGCGCACCGCGGTTTGCCGCGTCGTGACGCCGGCGCGCCGGAGGTGTCCCGACACCTGGTCCGCGATGCCGGCCAGCGTGATGCCGGTCATGCCCCACAGACGTGGCAACCGTGCGGCCACCTCAATACCCGCCGCGAGCGTGCCCTCGTCATCGGCGCCCGCCACCACCAGGCCCGGCCCGCCGCCGAGGGGCGACCGCACGACCGCGACCAGTCCTTGCCCCGGTTGCAGCACCGACAGATCGATCTCGCCCTTCTCGATGAGCGCCATCACGAAGCGATTGGTCCGTCCCACGAGGATTGGCACCTGGATGCTGGCCGGCTCGGTCACCTCCCGCTGCCGCAGCACGAGCGGCAGCGACAACGCGCTCGTCTCGAACCCAAGGCGCCCGGCGAGATTTGCCGCGGCGAGGCTGTCTTCCTTCGACGGCGAGTCTGGCACGATGATTCGTGCCGCCACCGCGTCGGCGATGCCGTCGGCGTTGGTGTCTTTTACCACCCGCTGCGCGCCACTGAAGAAAGCGGCCACGTCCAGCGGCCCCGGCGCCGATTGCATCGCGGCGCCTTGCGGCTGTAGCGCGAGAATGGCGACGACACCGACACCGCAAGCACGCAGGCTGATTTGACGCATCAGGGATTCTCGAACTGAAGGGTTGGAAAAAATATCGCGTTTCGCGGAGAGCTGAGTAAGAAGCGTTCCGTGTGCAAGCGGTGCGATCAAGGCGCGAGTTGACGAATGAAAGTCGGGCTAGCGTAATGCGCGCATCACATTTTTGCAACGATCTGTTACAACCCGAATCGGCGACCCGAGATGTCTTTAGATGTCGACCTGGTGTTCTCGCAGTTTGCCCCACAGCGTCGTACGGCTCATTCCCAGGGAGACGGCGGCTCGTCCTTGGTTCCAGCGGCACTGTTCGAGCGCGGTGATCAGGCGTTCGCGCTCGGCGTTGGTCGGGCCGGCGTCGGCGCGTGGCGGCGCTAGCGACGGCACGGTGATGCGGGCCGCCATGCGAGCCAGGAACACGCGCGCAAGCGGCGCGATGTCTTCGACTCGCTCACGCAGCGGCGGCACCTGCACCCCGACCACGTTGAGGCGGTAGTAGAAGTCCTGCCGGAACGGGCCGGACTTCGCGCTCCTGCAGAAAACGAAGCAGCCGCACCCGCATCGTCTGCAGCATCTCGCCGATCTCGTCGAGAAACACGACGCCGCCGTCGGCCTCTTCGATGAGCCCGCGCTTGTCGGCCACCGCGCCGGTAAAGGCACCCTTGCGATGGCCGAAGAGCTCGCTTTCGAGCAGCGATTCCGTCATGTCTCCGCGAACGTTCCGGTGGCCCCCGCCACCGAGCTGATCGCAGCAAGACACTCTTTCCGCATCGGCCCGATTCTGCTACCGCCGTCGGAGTCGCGCACGCCACCGGCGGATGGGTTCAATGAGGAATCCGTGTTCTTCGCGATCAGTCTTTCCGGACGAGCAAGTAGCGCCCAAAGCCGGCATCCCGCTGCAGCACGAAGTCCACAGCACGATAGCCCTTGGCGAAGTAGGCCTGGAACATCTGGCGCACGTGCAGCCGCCACTGCAGCGCCCGCTCCGGCGCCTGCTGTTGCATCTGCGTAAAGCCCGTCGGGATCTCGACCCAGACGCGGCGCTCGACCACGCTGAGGTCAAGGCTCTTCACCACGCGCCACTCCCCGTCGATGGCTGTGACGTTCGCCACCGGCGCCTCTTCTACCTCATGAGACCGGGCTTGCAGGCCAGAGGTTTGCTCCAACCGCCGCACCACGTGTGGTTCCCCGATTCGCCAACTGACAACCAAGCGATCGGTGGGCGTGCCCCGGTGAAGGGCGCTCGTCGACTCACCATAGAAATTCTCGGCGTACTCCTCGACCACTCCGCCCAGCTTGGCAAAGTTGAGGTGCGCATTCTTGGCCTGCATGGGGTCGAAGGTCCACTCGATCAACTCGTAGCCCTGCGCCAGCGCCCGCGCCCGTTGTTCGAGCTTCAGCCGATAGCCCAGCCCGCCGCGATAGTCGGGCAGCACGCCGGTCATGTGCGACCACAACATGGGGCGGCCGTCCTTAATGCCGACCAC
>CAMBHC010000314.1 GCA_945866285.1 Candidatus Sulfopaludibacter sp. SbA3
CGTCGGTGGTGCGGAAGTAGAACTGGGGACGATAGCCGTTGAAGAACGGGGTGTGACGGCCGCCCTCTTCCTTGGTCAGCACGACCACCTCAGCCTTGAACTTGGTGTGCGGCTTGATCGACCCGGGCTTGGCCAGCACCTGGCCGCGCTCGATGTCTTCCTTCTCCACGCCGCGGAGCAGGATGCCGACGTTGTCGCCCGCCTGGCCCGAGTCCAGCAGCTTGCGGAACATTTCGACGCCGGTGACCACCTTCTTCTCGCTGGGCTTGAAGCCGATGATCTCGATTTCCTCGCCGACCTTAACCTGGCCACGCTCGATGCGACCGGTAACGACGGTGCCACGGCCCGAGATCGAGAACACGTCTTCGATCGGCATCAGGAACGGCTTGTCGACGTCGCGCTGCGGCACCGGAATGTAGGCGTCGAGGGCGTCCATCAGCGCCGTGACCGACTCCACACCCTTGGGATCGCCGTTAATCGCGCCGAGGGCCGAGACCCGCACCACCGGCAGATCGTTGCCAGGGAAACCGTAGCTCGTGAGGAGCTCGCGGACTTCGAGTTCAACCAGATCGACCAGTTCCGTATCGTCAACCGCGTCCACCTTGTTCAGGGCGACGACGATGTACGGCACGTTGACCTGCTTGGCGAGCAGGATGTGCTCGCGCGTCTGCGGCATGGGGCCGTCGATGCAGCTCACCACCAGGATGGCGCCGTCCATCTGCGCCGCGCCCGTGATCATGTTCTTGATGTAGTCAGCGTGGCCGGGGCAGTCGACGTGCGCATAGTGGCGCGCCGCCGTGCCGTATTCCACGTGGCTGGTCGCGATGGTCAGGATCTTGGTGTCGTCGCGGCGGCCCTGTGACTCGGACGCCTTGGCCACCTGGTCGTACGACACGTACTTGCCCCAGCCCTTGTCGGCCGAAACCTTGGTCAGCGCGGCGGTAAGCGTCGTCTTGCCATGGTCGATGTGGCCGATGGTGCCGACGTTAACGTGTGGTTTGGTCCGATCGAATTTCTCTTTCGCCATGACTCGTCTGCGCTCGCTTCCTTACGACCCGGCTTCGCGCCGGCGTCGATTAAACCAAAGAAACCGGGTTGCCGTTTCTTTACTGCCGCGAAAAAGAATCCCGGTTTCTTTTCCGCACAACTGGAGCTGATGACCGGGATCGAACCGGTGACCTCGTCCTTACCAAGGACGTGCTCTACCTACTGAGCTACATCAGCCTTCGCGCCTTCGGCCGGACAAGTCAGCATTCGCCGGCTTGTCAGCCCGAAAAACGTGGAGCGGGAGACGGGGATCGAACCCGCGACCAACAGCTTGGAAGGCTGTGACTCTACCACTGAGTTACTCCCGCCTCTTCCCGCCTCCGTGCTCGTCTTCATTCTTCCGTCCTCGCACTTCGGCGAGGCAGGCCCTGAGCTTGCCTGGCCGCAGCTGACTCTGGCTCACGTTTAAAGCCCGTGAGCGAAGGCTGGTGGGCAGGGAAGGATTCGAACCTTCGTAGCCACTAGGACGACAGATTTACAGTCTGTTGCGATTGACCGCTCCGCCACCTGCCCTTATCGATTGCCGACTCACGAGCCGGTTCCGTGCTGTAAGGGTGACCCCTGCTTACTCGTCCCGTCCCGGCCCAACGCGCTCAAAAAAGATGGAGCTGGCGAAGGGATTTGAACCCCCGACCGGCTGATTACAAATCAGCTGCTCTACCGAGCTGAGCTACGCCAGCCTAGACAAAACGGGAATGCTAGCACGTCTTGTGCCAGTTATGCAAACGGAAGGGACACCGGTCTCCAAAACGTCCTACTCTGCTCCGGGGTGCAAACGGCTGATTTCCTAGGGTTCCTAGGATTCATGCCTCCCCCGGCTCCGGCTCCGCCTCTGCCTGACCGCCTCATACAAGACGATCGCAGTTGCGGCCGAAACATTAAGACTGCCCACGTGGCCGAGCATGGGAATGCTCACCACCTGGTCACACCGTTCCCTCACGAGCCGTCGCAGCCCGTGACCCTCGGCTCCCACGACGAGCGCCGTCGGAAGGGTGAGATCCCATTCATAGTAGGACATTTCCGCGTCGGCGTCGAGTCCCACCGTCCAGACGCCGGCTTTCTTGAGTTCTTCGAGTGACCGGGCGATGTTGACGACGTCGGCCACGGGCACGTAGTTCACGGCGCCGGCCGAGGCCTTGGCCGCCGCGCCATCCAGGGCAGCCGCCCGGCGGGTTTGCCGGACCACCCCGGTAGCGCCCGACGCATCCACGGTCCGCAGGATGGCGCCCACGTTCTGGGGATCCTCGACTTCGTCCAGCACCACGATCAGCGGCGGACCGTCGGCGCCGCTCGCCAGTTCGTCCAGCGTCACCTCGGCACGCTTGGCCACCTCGGCGACCACGCCCTGGTGGGAGCCGCCACGCGACTCGTTGTCCAGCACGTCGCGCGAGACGCGTCTCACCTTCACGCCTTGGTGTGCCGCTTCGTCCAGCAGGCGCTGCAGGCGCTCGTCGGCCCGTTCGGCGACGCGAATCTCTCGCACCGTGCCGGCCTTGATCGCTTCGGCGACCGGATTGATTCCGTAGATGATCATGACAGCTCAGGAGGGTTTAACAGGAGATCAAAAGACGACGAGCAGGCATTTCAAAAACCCTACTCCCCATCTGCTGGTCTCCTGCTAATTCTACTGCCTCGCCGCGACGAGTTGCGCGACGTCGTGCATGCGGCCATTGGCCATCACCTTGCGCACCCTGGTGGTATTGGCGATGTTCTCCAGGGGATCGCCGTCGATCATGATGAGGTCAGCCAGCTTGCCGGCTTCGATCGTGCCAGCCTCGAGGCCGAGCGCTTTCGCCGGGTTCACCGTGGCCGTCTTGAGGATGTCGAATGGCGCCATGCCGGCCATGCGATAGGCCATCAGCTCCCCATGGAGGTTGATGGCGTTGGGCGTGTCGGTGCCGGCCACCACCAGGCCCCCGGCCTTCATGATGTCGAGCACCATCTTGCCGCTGGGGCCACGCGGGTCACCACCCCCGCCGGCCTGCGACATGACCGGCTGCGCCGCCACCTGGCGCTGGATCCACTGAGGATAGAGCGTGAAGCGCGGGTCGTTCTTGAGCGCCGAATCCTTCTCGAACAACTCGCGCGCGCCACCGCCTGAAATCATCGGGCAGAAAATGCGTTGGCTCTTGCCGAACAACTGCACGACGTCCTCGTAGGCGACCCCAAGGGTCGCCTGTTTCGGCGAGTAGCCACGACGGCTCGTGGCGCCGGTGTGTTCGGTGTTGTCCACGCCGACGAGTGCCGCCGGCCAAATTTCGTGGGTCGCCACCGGCACACCGATGCTGTGGGCGAACTCCACCATCCGCTTCTGCTGCAGGTCCGGTAGCCGGACGTAGCTCTTGATCAGATCGTGCTCGAGCACCTTCGCGCGTTGCAGCTCCATCTCGAACTGCGCGACGCTGGAGATGGCAATCCCCATCTTGTAGTAGACGCGATTCCACTCCATCAAATAGCCGGTACCATAGACGCGCGGGCCCGGCCGCACGCCGGCCTCGTTGGCTTCGCGATCCTCGACCGCTTCGTATGGCGTATTGCCAGGACTCCTGACCGTCGTGATCCCAAACGCCAGCCACGCGCGGCCCTGCGCCGCGCCGTAGTCCTTCTGCAAATGTGAGTGGAACTCGACCAGGCCCGGCATCACCGTGAGGTTCGACGCATCAACGACGTCGGCCCCGGCATGATTCGCGGCGGCGTGGGCGACGACGGACACGATCGTATTCCCCATGACGGTGATGTCCACGTTGGTGCGCGGCGCCGCGCTCTTCATGTCGAGC
>CAMBHC010000315.1 GCA_945866285.1 Candidatus Sulfopaludibacter sp. SbA3
GGCAACGCCAGCGGCCACTCCACTTGCCGCAACACCTGGCGCGGCGTCAGTCCCATGGCGACCGCGCATTCCACCACCGCCGGCGGCACGCCTTGGAGCCCGGTAATCGTGGCGCGCAGGATCGGCAGCACGGCGTAGACCGTGAGCGCGACCAGCGCCGTGCGCGTGCCGATGCCGCCGATCAACGGCAGCGGGATCAAGAACCCGAATAGGGCGAGGCTCGGAATGGTCTGCGCCAGGTTGGCGAGGCCCACAATCGGTCGTGCCAGCAAGGGACGACGCGCGGCGACGATGCCCAGCGGAATGCCGATGGCCGCTGCAATGGCGGTCGAGGCAGCGACCAGCACCACGTGCTCGCCCAGTCGCGTGGCCATCTCGGCGCGGTGGGACGTGATGAACGCCAGCAACTCCGTCATGTGGCGTCCGCCTTTAGGCCGACCATTGCCATCAGCGCGCGCACGCGTGGATCCTCACTCGCCATGATGGTCTCAGGTGACTCGCAAGCGATCAGCTCGCCCTCATGCAGCACCGCGATCTGATCCGCCAGCGCGCACGCCTCGGCCATGTCATGGGTCACGAGAATGACCGACCGGTGTCGGGTCCCCTGCTGGCGATGAAACTCCACGTGCAGTTCGGCCTTCGTGATGGGGTCGAGCGCACCGAACGGCTCGTCCATCAGCAACAGCGGCGGGTCGACGGCCAGGGCGCGCGCGAGGCCGGCCCGCTGCCGTTGTCCACCAGACAGCTCGTCGGGCCATCGGCCACGGAACACCGCCGGGTCAAGGCCAACCAGCATCAGCAGTTCGTCCACGCGCGCCGACACCCGGGCCGCGGGCCACTCGAGCAGGCGCGGTACGGTCGCGATGTTGTCGGCGACCGTCAGGTGTGGAAACAGGCCGGCGTCCTGGATGACGTAGCCGGTGCGGCGGCGCAGTTCTACGGGATCCCACGCGCGCGTGCTGATCCCGTCCACCAGCACCTCGCCGCTATCGGCATCGAGCAGCCGGTTCACCAGCCGCAGCAATGTGGTCTTGCCCGATCCGCTGCGCCCGACCAGCGCCACGGTGTGTCCTGCCGCCACTGATAGCGAGACATGATGCAGGACGGCTCGCCCGCCACGACTGGCAGAAACATCTACGAACTGGACGGCGGGATGGGCCATGGCGAGTCAGAGGCTGACGAAGAGGTGGACGGACAGCGTCGGAAAGACGCGGTTCTTGTCGTCGAAGTCGATGCCGCCGAGGCGCACGTTAGCACGGACGTCGCCGCGAAGACCGAAGGCACGAGCGACCCCCGAGCCGCCGCGACGCCAATGGCGAACGCCAAGCCCGCCGTAATAGACCTGGCCGGTCTCGGCCAGTGTGCGCTCTTCGTGTAACTGCCGCAGGTATCCAACACCACCGATGACGAACGGCCGCACGCGCACGCCCCATCGCATGGGCAAGTGCCAGACCACCGCGGCATCGAACAGGTATTGCTTCAACTGCTCGCCTGCCAATTGCTGCGGGCTGGCCTCGGGATCCCGGGACATCGCGACCGGCACCCGCGGCGTGCCGAACGCGGCGCCGCCTTCAAGCACCAGGCGCGGCGTCAGCGTGAATCCCACGCGCGCCACCACACTCGTCACCGAGCCAACCTCTGAGCTGGACGAGAACAAGGTGAACGGCGGCGGCGACGGGCCCGCCGCATTGCCGCGCAGTTGCGCGGTGCTGTCACCAATGGCGTAACTGCCCGACCACACCACACCACCATCGAGGAGAAGGCGATGAGCACGAAGGTCCGGCGCCGGCTGTCCCTGCGCGACAGCCGCACTCACGCACACCAGCACCACCGCACTCACGCACTTGAGCACTTCCGCACCTAAGCGCTTCATTTGGCGATCACTTTGATTTCGATCGGCGCCGACGCCCCGCCCCTGGGAGCCACCACCATTCGGCTGGCGTAGGCGACGCGAAAATCAACGTCGATGGCGGATGAGAAGAAACTGTCCACCTCGGCATCATCCAACGGCTCGGCTCTCAGGATGTACGGCCCGGGTTCGAGGCGCGCGATCGCGAACTCACCATTCGCGTTCAAGGCAAAGTTGGCCACCACCGCGCCGGTCTCCGGATTGAACGCGACGACGTGCGCGCCAAGCAGGCCCTGTCCGTTCTTTGTCACCCGGCCGGCGATGCCACCGGTCGTTGTCAGCTGGTCGGCGGCGGGATAGAGATCCGAGATGCCGGCAATGTCGTCGGTCTGCAGGACGCGATCGGCAATCGTGCCGGCCGCCATGGCAATCGGAAACATTACGGAGCCCGAGGCAATCACGCGGCGGCCACCCGTTCCGGTCAGTTCGGTTTCGCCGAGCGCCGAATGGCTCAACCCCAGGAGGTGGCCGAGTTCGTGGAGCGCGACGGACTCCAGGTCCACGCGTCCGGGCGTGCCGGCGGCCGACACCGACCACGCAAACCGGGAGTTGAAGAACACGTCTGCTTCAACAATGGCGCCGTCCGTGGTGTCGATCAGAAAGCTGGTCGCGCCAAGCACCCGGTCCAACTCCGGACGGTCTTGAAAGCCCAACGTCGTCCGGCCATCCACCATGCCTGGCACCGACGCAGTGATGCCTTGAAACTCAAATCGCACCGTGGCCGACGGCACAGCCTGCCAGGTGGCGCTCGCGCGCGACACGGCACCAAGCAGGTCATTCGCCGACGCACTGCCGGCGTCGGCGTCAGACACGAAGTAGCGGACGGGTGCGCGCCAGGTGACGTCAACCACCCGTCCATCCACGGGTGTGCCGAGCTTGAGGTAGGCATCGACTGACGACGAGGCGCCGGCCACCAGCAGAATGGCGACGAACCGCCCGATTACCTGCCTCATCGGGTGCTGCCCTGAGCCAATCGCACGGCGCTCTCGAACGCCGTCAGCGAGACCGGCTTGCGCCGGCGATCACCACGTACGATCGGTCGTGCCGCAGATTCAACGGCCGGCGGAGTCACCAGGGTGTCCCCAGAGGCGCCGTCACGAATCACGCGGTAGATGCCTTGGGTGAAGCCCGTTGTCACGGGCAGTCGCGGCCCGCGCGCCGTCAGGAACAACACCGCCAGGTCGCCACGCGACAACGACGGCGCGCCCGGCAACAGATTCAGGTAGCGTCCCACTTGTCCGCCGGGAATCGTCACGGTCAATTCGCTGGCTGACGTGCCCTTGAGGCCCTTGAGCACCTCCACCGTGACCAGGCTGTCGATGCTGCGGCGATCGTCGGTCCACTGTCCGCGAACCTCGATCACGCGCGCATACACCACGCTGGACGATTGCCGTACCAGTTCTTCAAAGCTGAGGGGCACCACCGTGATGGCCCGAGCGGGGACCACCGCTAGCGCGACGAGGCCGATGATTAGCCACAGCGTAGACACAGCCGGCAGGGCGGCAACACCATTACGGCGCATGGGCCGAGTGTATGACATCAAGCACCGCATCGGCCGCGCGCTCACTCGCGCCTGGACCGCCTAGACGCCGGCACACTTCGGCCAGGTTTTCGACCATCTGCTCGCGATACTCAGCGTCGTTGCAAATGCGGACCGCCTCGGTCGCCACGGCCTCAGCCGTGCAGTCGTCTTGTATCAGTTCCCTGACAATGCGCCGGCCAGCAATCAGGTTGACCATGGCGTACATGTCGACCCGCGCCATGCGCCGACCCAGCTTGTAGGTCAGCGGCGAGAGTTGATAGAGCACCACCATCGGCTTGCCGTGCAGCGCGGTTTGCACGGTGGCCGTGCCCGACGCCGTGATCACCGTGTCCGCTGCGTGCAGCACGTCGTCGGCCTGT
>CAMBHC010000316.1 GCA_945866285.1 Candidatus Sulfopaludibacter sp. SbA3
GAATCGGTGGCATTGTTCAGTCTCCCTTAGACAAACGCCTGAAGCGGGTTAGCCATCATCAGCTTGCGGCCGTTCGCCAGTGCCGCGGCAATGTGTTCCGGCTGCACCGGGGTGCGCCGGATGATATCGTCGCCGACCGCGTCGGCCAGCGCCGCCAGCACCGCGCCGGCAGCCGCGACGGTTGACGGTTCGCCGATACCCTTGGCACCGGTTGGGTTCGTCGGATCCGGCAACCCAACGGCCGCCCACCTGGCGTTGGTCGGGACATCGAGAATCGTCGGTGGCTTGTTGTGATGCAACCGCGTCGAAAGACCGGCGCCGTAGTGCGGGTCGTAGACCAGCTTCTGGCTGCGGATGTGACCGATGCCCTGCAGGCTGCCGCCGTTGATCTGGCCGCCCAGCGAGTTCGGGTGAATTACCGTTCCGACGTCGGCGACGCCAACGAAATCAACAATCGTCCAGACGCCGGTTTCAACGTCGACCTCGACTTCGGCGAACGCCGACATGAAGCCGTAGGTCTGGCCGTCGCGTGGCAGGTTGTCGCGCGCCACGCCCATGAGCCCGCGGCCCTTGTGCGCCGCCGCCGCGGCCTTGGTCATGGCGTTGATCTCTTTCGGGACTTCCGTGCCGTCGTAGATGCCGCCCAGTGAAATGGCACGCTCGGCGGCCTTGGCCCACGTCAACCGCAGTCCGCCGCCCTTGCGGATGACGCCCTGCGCGTTGGTGTCGTACTGGTCGGGCGTGCCGCCAAAGTCTTTCGCGGCAATCTCGGTCAGCTTCCGCTTGAGGTCGGTACCTGTCGCGAAGTTCGCTCGGGTATGCGCATACGTCGTCTGGCTGCCGGCCTGGATGGACGACCACGGCAGGCCCTTCGAGGTGTTGCCCCAGACCACTTCGCAGTTTTCCCACGGCATGTTGGCCACTTCGGCGATGACGCGCGCGGTGTCGATCACCGAGTGCGTGCCGAGGTTGCCGATGCCCTGGTGAATTTCCAGCTTGCCGTCAGGTCGCAGGATGCAGAGGCCATCGACGCCGATCGAACCGGCCGTGTAGGCACCGGTCCCGACGCCGATGCCGCGCACCTTGCTGCCCGTGCGCTTGCCGCTGTTGCCCTTGCGTGCTTCCCAGCCAAACAGTTCAGCGCCCTGATCGAGGCACTCCTTGACGAAGCAGCTGGTCACCTTGTTGCGGGGACGTCCCGCCGGTGTCTCCGGCGTGACCAACCCGAACACGGCCTGTCCTTCCGGCGCGTTCAGCTTGCGAATCGCGACCTGATCGAGGCCGAGTTTCTTCGCGGCTTCATGCACCAGCGGCTCGAACCAGACCGAGGCCTGCAACCCGCCGGGCGCGCGCTGCGACACACCCGGAGGCGTGTTGGTCGCTACCGACAGGCCCCGGAAACGCATGTTGGGCGCCTGGAACAACAACGAACCGAGGTTCGCGGTGGTCGCGTGATCGCCCTGACGGCGATACGGACCGGCGGCTTCGACGATGAAGGTGTCGATCGCGGTGACGCGGCCGTCCTTCTTGAAGCCCATCTTGATCCAGCCCTGGTAGCCAGGGCGGACGCGACCGATGTAGGTTTCTTCGGCGCGCGAAATGCGCATCATCACCGGGCGGCCATTCAGCTTCTTCGACATCAGGGCCGGGATCGCGATCGACTGCGCGCCCGGGATCTTGCTGCCGAACCCGCCACCGGTGTACTCACTGATGAGCACGAGCTCTTCGGGCTTGATGCCGACCCAGCCTGCCACCGACGCGACCGTGCGCGCCAGGCTCTGCGTCGACACATGCACGTGGCATTTGCCGTTTTGCCAGTACGCCATCGCCGAACGCGATTCGAGCGGCTGGTGCGACGTGGTCTGCTGGTACATGTCTCGCTCGACGACGAGGTCGGCTTCCTTGAAGCCCTTCTCGATGTCGCCAAACACGAGCGTCTCGGTGGCCTCGGCGCCAACCGGGAACTTGCCGGAGTCAACCGTCGCCATGTCGGCGGCGGTCCACTTGATGGTCTTCATGCTGGGGCCAACGAAGACGTTCCCCTGCGTGCGGCCATTCGGCGACCCTGGGCGCATGCCCTCGAGGGGGTCGATGACGAACGGCAATGCTTCGAACTCCACGACGATCTTGTCGATCGCCTCGGCGGCGAGCTCTTCGCTGTCGGCGGCGATCGCGAGGATGGGTTCACCCTCGTAGACCGGTTCGTCGGTCAGCGCATATTCCTGGGGCATGGGCGGCGCGGGCGGTGCGGCCGGGGCCGCGCCTGCCGCAGCAACCGGAGCGCCGGCCGCCGGGGCGGCCGCGCCTGCAGCCGGAGCCGCAGCCGGGGCACCAGCCGGACGCGCTGCAGCAGCACCAGCCGGCGGGCCCGGAGGCGGCGCGGGCACCGGCAGATCCTTCGCCGTCAGAATGCCGTGGACGCCAGGCATGGCGAGCGCCGCTGACGCATCAATGCTAATCACCTTCGCGTGCGGACGCGGGCTCGGCATCAACTTGATGAAGACCATGCCATCGGCGCGGAAGTCCTCGGCGTACTTCGCCTTGCCGGTCACCTTGGCGACCATATCAGGCGTCACGTAGTTGTGACCGAGGAGCCTGAATTCCATTTTCTTGGGAGGCTCGACCGGAGTCGCCGGCGCGACTGGCTTCTGCTGTTCAGCCATGATTACGCCCCCCTCGATTTGTCGGCCGCCACCATCATGACGTCCAGAATCTTGTTGTAGTCAGCACACCGGCAGATGTTGCCGGAGATACCATGCGCGAGCTGTTCGCGCGTCGGACTGGGATTGGTCTTCAGGAAGCCGACCGTGGCCATCACGAAGCCCGGCATGCAGAAGGCGCACTGGAAGCCCTGGCCATCGACGACGGCCTGCTGCACCGGGTGCAGGGTGCCATCGGGCTTGGCGAGGCCTTCGATGCTGACGACCTTCTTGCCACGCACGCTGTGTGTCAGCACCGAGCACGCGTAGCGCGGCACATCGTCAACCGTGACGGTGCAGGCGCCGCACTCGGCGCGGTCGCAGCCCAACTTGGTGCCCGTCAGGCCCAGCTTGTAGCGCAAGGTCATGGCGAGTGTCTCGTTCTTCAGCACATCGACACGGCGTTGCTGGCCGTTGACGTCGAGCGTGATGAGACGTTCAACCGCACCAACCATGCCATCGTTCTGGCCCATGATGGTGGTGCGGAACAGGTATGCCGACGCAGAAACGGTCGCGCCCGCTGCGATGACACCCTTGATGAAATTACGTCGCGAGTGGCCGGGTTGAAGACCCGGTACGTCCGTCATGCCGTCTTGACTCATAGAGCCCATCCCCCCGAATAGCTGCAGATGATAACACCAACTGTCACCATGTAATACGTTGCCAGTGGTCGCAGATTGACCCTGGACGGTCGTTTAACGGCCCGTCAGACCACGCGGATGCGACCTTCTGCCGCTCGGGCCAGCCGGTCTCGAACCGCCAGGCCCAGTCCATGGGGTCCGATCGACGTGGCCAGGATGTGACTGACGCCGGTGGCGTCAAGCGCGCGTAGCGCCGCGAACAACTCATGGGCCGCCCGTGCCGGATCGCGGCGCGAACCGTACGGCTGGACCTCGACCCGCCCGTTTGACGCCAACGCCGCCAGTTCCGGTGCCAGCGCGACCAGGTCATCCTCGGGTGCCAGGATGCCGACCCTGGCACCGGTCGCGGCCAGGGTCCGGGCGGCCGCGGCCACACTCTTGATCACCTGTTCCAGTGCGCCATCGTAGAGCGTCAACTCAGCCCGCGGTGCGTAATGCCGCGTCAACTGGCCAGGCGCCAGGTGTGCGAC
>CAMBHC010000317.1 GCA_945866285.1 Candidatus Sulfopaludibacter sp. SbA3
CCGACAAGGTGCTCAACATGTGCAAGGCCGACGCGGCCGAAGTTCGCTTCTCTGGCGGCGAGCGGTCGGCGACCCGGTTTGCGAACTCCAGCATCACGGCTAATCTGATCGAACACGACCAGGAAGTGCAGATCACCGTGCGCTACGGCCAGAAGTCGGCCAGCGCCACCACCCACCAGTTCGACGATGATTCGCTCATGCGGACCATCGACGCGGTGCAGGCCCTGGCGCGGCGCAAGCCCGACAACCCGGAGCTGATGCCGCTGGTGAAACCGACCCAGACGTACCAGGAGTTCGATGCGGCACTGCCGTCGGCGGTGAACTTCGGACCGGCGGAGCGCGCCAAGATGGTCAAGGCCAGCACCGACATCTGCGAGAAGAAGGGCGTGCTCGGCGCCGGTTACATCCCCAAGTTTGATTGGGTGGACGCCAGCGCCAACTCGGAAGGCCTGTTCACCTACTTCCACTACGCCGACGCCAGCTTCATCCTGACCTGCCGCACGCCTGACCAGACCGGCTCGGGCTGGGCGGGCACCACCGGTGTCAAGGACATCAAGAACATCGATGCCGAGATGCTCACCAACGTCGCCGCCGACAAGGCGATCAAGTCGCGCAAGCCGCGGGCGATCGAGCCGGGCAACTACACCGTGATCCTCGAACCGCGGCCCGCGGCGCGCTACTTGTCGCTGATGACGAACTCCCTCAATGCCCGCAACGCTGAAGAGGGCCGCAGCTTCATGAGCGGCAAGCAGCGCGGCGAGACCCGGCTGGGCGAGAAGGTGTTTGGCGACAACTTCACGCTGCGCAGCGAGATCGGCAACCCGATCCTGCGCCAGTCGCCGATCGGCCAGGACGGCCTGGCGGCGAAGAGTGTGACCTGGGTGGAGAAGGGTGTCGTCAAGAACCTGTTCTATGACCGCTTCTGGGCCAACCGGCAGAAGAAGGAACCGACCGGCACCACGCCGAACATGAGCCTGGTGATGGACGGCGGCACGACCAGCGTCGAGGAAATGATCAAGGGCACCAAGCGCGGCCTGCTGGTCTCGTTCTTCTGGTACATCCGTCCCGTCGACAACATGACCCTGCTGAACACCGGCATGACGCGCGACGGCTTGTTCCTGATCGAGAACGGCGAAGTCGTGGCGCCGGTGCAGAACTTCCGCTGGAACGAATCGCCGGCGGTGAGCTTCAACAACATCTCGGCGCTCGGCCCGCAGGTGCCCATGCACACGGGCGAGGCCTACGACAACCCGGGTACGGCGCTGGTGCCGGCGATGAAGCTCGAAGATTTCACCATGACGTCCATTTCCCCAGCGGTGTAATGATGCTGAGACGCGAATTCGTCAAAACCCTCGGCGCCACCGGCGTCGCCCTGTATGCCAGCGACCTCGTCGGCGACTTGATCGCCCAGTCGCCCAAGGCCCGCGTGATGGAATCACGCTTCAAGGGACTGTCCGACATCGCGTTGTCGGAAGCCAAGCGCCTCGGCTGCACGTATGCCGACGTCCGCTTTACCCGCAACGTGAACGACAGCGTCGCCGTCCGCGACCGCATCGTCACCGACTCGTTCGGCTTCGGCGCCGGCGGCATGGAGACCAGCGCCGGCTTCGGCGTCCGCGTGATCCACAGCGGCGTGTGGGGCTTTGCCAGCAGCCCGTTCGTCACCGAGGGCGACATCAAGAAGATCACCGCCCAGGCGACGGAAGTGGCCAAGGCCAGCGCGATCAGCAAGCGCTTTGAAGTGAAGCTGGCGCCGGTGCCGGCCTACCAGGACTACTGGTCCTCGCCGGTCAAGACCAAGCCCGAGGACGTGTCGCTCGACGACAAGATCGCCTTCCTGATGAAGATCAACGAGGCGGCCCTCAAGGTGCCCGGCGTGATCCGCGTGCAGTCGAACATGGCGTTTGACTACG
Organism: Candidatus Sulfopaludibacter sp. SbA3; assembly: GCA_945866285.1. Taxonomy (GTDB): domain Bacteria; phylum Acidobacteriota; class Vicinamibacteria; order Vicinamibacterales; family UBA2999; genus 12-FULL-67-14b. The sequence continues at coordinate 1,914 of CAMBHC010000317.1, forward strand.
AGTGGAAGTACCTGGCCACGTCGGAAGGCTCGTACCTCGAGCAGGAGATCTGGCGCACGTCGCCTGGCTTCACCGTCACGGCACTCAAGGACGGCAAGTCCAAGTCGCGCACCTTCTCGGTGGCGCCGAAGTCGGCCGGCTACGAAGTGGTGCTGAACGCCAAGATGCTCGAGAACGTCGAGCGCATCGCCGCCGAGGCGGTGGAGCACTGCATGGCGCCGCCGGCCGGCATGGGCCTCAAGGATCTGATCATGACGCCCGCGCACGCCATGCTCACCATCCACGAGATCGTCGCCCACCCCACCGAGCTCGACCGCGTCGTCGGCTACGAGGCCAACTATGCCGGCACCAGCTTCGTGAAGACGTCAGACGTCGGCAAGCTGATGATGGGCTCGAAGCTGTTCAACGTGACCTGCGACCGCACGCTCGAGGGCGGCATGTGCACGGTGGGCTATGACGATGACGGCGTGAAGTCGCAGCGCTGGCCGATCATCCAGGAGGGCAAGCTGGTGGACCTGCAGACCAACCGCGAGACGGCGCACTACATTGGCCAGACCGCGTCGAAGGGCTGCACGTTCGCGACCTCGTGGCGCAACTACCCGTTCCTGCGCATGCCCAACGTGCATGTCGAGCCGGGTCCGCCGGGATCGCCGACGCCTGAGGAGATCATTGCCGACACCAAGGACGGCATTCTCATCGACGGCCGTGGCAGCTACTCGATCGATCAGCAGCGCTACAACGGCCAGTTCGGCGGCGACGCGTACTGGGAAATCAAGAACGGCAAGAAGACGCGCATGCTGAGCGACGTGACCTACAACGCCATCACCACCGACTTCTGGCAGAATCTCGATGCGACGTCCGGGAAGGAGTCGTGGGAGATGTTCGGCACGACGGGCGACGCCAAGGGGCAGCCGGTGCAGATCAACCACCCCTCGCACGGGTCGCCCTGGTGCCGCATCCGGCGGATTATGGTCGGCGCCGCGTTCAGCTAATGGAGGAAGGTTCAGGAAGGTCCAGGAACCTCCCTGAACCTTCCTACGCCCCCATCGCGTAGACGACGATGTTCACGCCAAAGCGCGTGTTGTCGTCGCGCTGGAAGCGCTTGTTGCGCCAGTCGTAGTCCCATTCGCAGCCATAGTCCTTGTTGGAATACAGCACGCCCAGGCGGTGCTTGATGCTCAGTCCCCGCAGGTAATCGTGAACCAGGTCGTCACCCCAGCCGTTCAATTCGTGAGCGGTCTGTGGTGGGCCGTCTGGAAACTGAAAAAAGCTGCGATAGATGTCGTGAGCACGAGGCAACTTGTCCATGGCGCCGGCCACCGGAAACGCCAGCCGCATCTCTTGCTCGAACGAGGTCGAATACAGTCCCGACACGTCGTGGTTGCAGTCGTCTGAGAAGAGCAACCCGCCACGCTCGACGAAGCGGCGCAGTTGAGACCGCTCGGCTTCAGAGAAGCGGACCAACTTGTGGCCGGTCATGAATAGGAATGGAAATGACAGCAACTCCTCGGAGTCTGCCGTGATTACCACCTCTTCGGGATAGACAGGGATGTTGGTGTACTCGACCACCGAATTGAGGATGTTGGCGGCCACCTTGGGGTTGTAGTCCCAGTCACCTGACTCGTAGCGAAGGCGAGCAAAGACAAACTCATGCGCCCGCGGCTTACCCCGCACTGGGCGAGGTACTTGATCCAGCGTCATCGACAAGTCAACGATAACCCAACTGCGTCCGAGCGCTAGGACGGCGTCGATTGGAGGTAGCGGGAGGGAAGGCGGTGCTCGAGGTGCGATTGAATGAACCGCGACGCCGTGGCGGCCTTGGTCAAGTCCACCCCCGTCTCAACGCCCAACCCGTCAAGCATGTAAAGCAGGTCTTCGGTAGCCAGG